>JAUVKS010000130.1 GCA_030596145.1 Pseudomonadota bacterium
TTGTCCTTTATGCTCTTGGTGTTGGCGCCGGATTTTCCGAGCTTGAATACTGTTATGAAAAAAACCTGAAGGTTATACCGACCTTTTCAATTGGCACAACCTTCGATTTTTTCTGGCACGTCGCAAAAGGGGCAAACATAAACCTGGCCGGCATTCTCCATGGAGAACAGGAATTGATCTTTCACAATGTAATTCCCGTTGAAGGGGCTTTGGTTACCGAAGGGGCGATAACGCATTACTATGACAAAGGTAAAAACAGGGGTGCCCTGGTGGTTGCAGAATGTGATACATTCCATTCAAATGGCACGAGGCTGTTCACCAGCATCTATAAGCTTTTCGCTCGTTTTGACGGCGGATTCGGCAGTGAAGTGGCACCGAAAAAGGTGGTCACTTTTCCGGAGAAAGCGCCGGATTTTATTGTGGAAGCTTACCCCTCCAATGATCAGAACCTGTTGTATCGACTTACCGGCGATTTTTTCGAGCTGCACGTGGATCCTGAATTTGCCGGTATGTCCGGTTTTGAAAAACCCATCATGCATGGGGCCTGTGTCATGGGATACGGCTGTCGTGCCCTGATTCAGAAACTTGTACCGGGAAAGCCGGAACACGTAAGGCGCCTTGCCTGCCGCTTTTCTCGTCCCCTGTATCCCGGTGTTCCGATAAAGACACTCATCTGGAAGATGGAAGTGGGAAGGGCGCTGTGGAGGGTAGTGAATGCCGAAAGCGGAGAAGCGGTGATCGATAATGGGGTCATCGAATTTGCAGAGTAAAGGGGAGGAAAGATTATGAACGAATGTGAAGGCCAATTGAAGATGCAACATCAATTTACCGATTATCTCTATTGGAATCTGGTTATTGCAGTACCTATTATTACGGCGTGTATAGCCATTTTGAAAAACTCTATTGTGTGGTTTGTATTCTATATTATTGTATGCATTTTCCTTGTTACCCTTGTATACAGATTTTACTGCACGCATTGTCCACATTATATTCGAGGGGTCAATACCACTAAGTGCATGTTCTTCTGGGGAATTCCAAAATATTTTAAACCACGTCCCGGCTTATTGAACTTATTTGAAAAGGCCATAACTTTCATTGCACCCACTATTTTATTATTATTTCCGCTCTATTGGTTGATTTTACAGCCGGGTTTGCTCATTATTTACGTTCTGTCTCTGGCAGTGTTGGGTGCGACAATAAGAAGGTATGAATGTGGTCGATGCATTTATTTCGATTGTCCGGTGAACCGCGTATCTGAGGAAACAAAGAATCAGCCCTCATCCTCGGACTAAAAGAACAGGGATCTTCAGAATGAGGGCACACATAACAAGCATTATTAACCATTATCAAATTATTTTTGACAAATTAACATGAACTGTTATAGAAGGTTACCACCTGTCTGAAATCCAGAAATTAGGAGCAGATTATGAAAGAAATATATGTCGGTTTAATCGGCTTTGGCACCGTTGGGACAGGAGTTGTAAAGCTGCTTCAGAGCAGTGGTCAGCTCCTTGAAAAGCAACTGGGGGCGAAGCTCATTCTAAAGAAGATAGCCGATCTTGATATAACGACCCACAGGGATGTATCGGTCAAAAAGAGTATGCTTACAAAAGACGCCAGGGAGATATTGGACGACCCGGAGATATCTATTGTAATAGAACTCATGGGCGGATATGAACCAGCCCGTTCATTCATACTGGAAGCGATGCGCAAGAAAAAACACATAGTTACAGCAAACAAGGCACTCCTCGCCACTCATGGAAACGAGATATTTGAAGCTGCCGCGGAAGAGGGAGTAGACATAGGCTTCGAGGCAAGTGTCGGAGGTACCATTCCGATAATTAAAACTTTAAAGGAAAGCCTTGTAGCTAACAGAATTAAATCCATTTTCGGGATACTGAACGGAACATCGAATTACATACTCACCAAAATGACAGATGAGGGAAAAGATTTCGGTGCGGTTCTTAAAGAGGCGCAGGAGTTGGGATATGCCGAGGCTGACCCGACTTTCGACATAGAAGGAATTGATACTGCTCATAAGCTCGCGCTTACACTGTCCCTTTCTTACGGGAAGCGGGTGAAATTTGATGATATACACATTGAAGGAATCTCAACAATAAGTCAGATAGACATAGAATTTGCCAGGGAACTGGGGTACAGGATCAAGTTGCTTGCCATAGCAATTCAAAGGGAAGACTCAATTGAAGCAAGGATACACCCTACTATGATTCCCTTTGATCATCTCTTGGCCAATGTGAATAGCAATTTCAATGCGTTCCATATTGTCGGTGATGCCGCTGACTCCGTCTTCCTGTATGGTCAGGGTGCAGGAATGATGCCCACAGCGAGTGCGGTGGTGGGTGATCTGATCGATATTTCGAGAGATATTTTAAAGGGAATATCAAGAAGAGTTCCGTTACGTTCCCGTCGTGAGGATATTATTGAAGATATCAGGTTAATGCCCATGGACGATATCATAACGAACTACTATTTCAGATTCTCAGCTGTAGATCGTCCCGGTGTACTATCCAGGATATCCGGAATTTTAGGCGAAAATGACATAAGTATTGCCTCCGTTATTCAGAAGGGGAGGACACAAGACGCCTATGGTGCCGTCCCGATAGTGATGACGACCCACGAATCTAAGGAGAAGAATGTTCAGAAGGCATTGAAGGAGATGGGCGAGGTCGATATCGTGAAGGGAGAAACCATACTGATCAGAATAGAGGATGACAAGCTGAAATGAAGTACATTATACTACTTGGCGATGGGATGGCTGGTTACCCCCTGAAAGAGCTGGGGGATAAAACAACCCTGGAAGTTGCAAAAATTCCCAATATGGACAGGATTGCAAGCGAGGGAACACTGGGAATGATAGACACCATCCCGGAGGGATTCCCTCCGGGAAGCGATGTGGCAAACCTCTCAGTTCTCGGCTACGATCCGGAAAAATGCTACACAGGACGCGCGCCCTTAGAAGCAGCAAGTATGGGGGTGAAACTCGACCATGATGATGTGGCCTTTCGATGCAATCTGGTAACACTCGGATCAGGAGAGGAACCCGTAATGGAAGACTTCACCGCCGGGCACATAACATCCGAAGAAGCAAGGGAAATAATCCACGACATAGATTCCGAACTTGGATCCGACATCTCCAAATTTTACCCCGGAGTGAGTTACAGGCACCTGTTTATCTGGAAAGGCGGCCCGACCTCTATTGTTGCAACCCCCCCACATGATATCAGCGGCAGGATAATTAAAAATTATCTTCCGAAGGGAAATGGTTCCACAAAGTTGAACAGACTTATGCAACTTTCACGGAAAATCTTAAAAGATCATCCTGTTAACAGGGCGCGTACAGAAAATGGCAAAAACCCGGCCAATTCGATCTGGCTCTGGGGACAGGGAAGGGCGCCCAAAATGGATCTCCTGACTAAAAAGTACAACTTAAAGGGCGGGATCATATCCGCCGTTGATCTTTTGAACGGCATCGGGCTTTACGCGGGGCTTGAGGTTATTCACGTCGATGGCGCCACAGGTTACATAGATACCAATTACGTTGGAAAGGCCCAGAAGGCTCTTGAGGCATTGAAAGAAAGGGACTTCATTTTTATACACGTTGAGGCCCCCGACGAGATGGGGCATGAAGGAAATATTGAGGGCAAGATCAAGGCCATTGAAGATTTTGATGAGAAGGTTGTGGGTACCGTTTTAAATGAGATTCACACATTGGGCGCATTCAAGATTATGGTACTGAGCGACCATCCAACTCCAATCAGTCTCAGGACACATTCTTCAGATCCGAGCCCCTTCGCTGTGCTCTCTTCTGTCGATGGAGAGAACCTCGGAAACAGCAAATCCTACGGGGAAACATCAGCAAAAAATGGGGGCATTTTAGTATCTCCCGGTCATTTGTTAATCGATTACTTTATAAATAACTGGAGGGGATTTATTGAGCAAAATCGTGGTTAAAATAAGGGTAATTTACGCCGATACGGATGCCATGGGCATCGTTTACCATGCAAATTATCTCAAGTGGTTTGAGATAGGACGGACGGAATTACTACGGAAAACGGGCATTGTGTATGCGGAGCTGGAATCGACAGGATATAACCTGCCATTGACCCAGGTTTACTGCCACTATCTCGCGCCGGCAAAATATGATGACATTATCCTGGTTGAGACGGAAATTGAATATCTCAAGATGGCGAGTATAAAGTTTAATTACACAATTTGGGACGAAAAAAAAGAAAAGACCCTGGTTGAGGGATACTCCGTTCATGCCTTTACGAATAACGAAGGGAAAATAGTAAAGACTCCAAAAGATATTGGTGAAAAGATAAAAGGGCAGATAAACAAGGCGCAGGGTAAAAAATAGACATAAAGAGAGCTTTGAAAAATTAAGGAAATAGGAGAAACTAAATGGCGAATAAAATCAAAAAAAAGGATCTGAAAAAACCTGATGAGTTCCAAACGATTTCCTGGAAAATTATAGGGTATATGTCTGAAAACAAAGGTAAGTTTTTACTCATTTTAGGAATTCTTCTTTTCTTCGTCCTTTCTTCATCTGGATGGTATCTTTATGGGTTAAACTACGAAAAAAAAGCTCAGAAAATGTATTCATTAGCTTTAGATTCCTATGACAATACCAGTAGAGTATCTTCGAATACTATCGAGCTCTTTGAAGAGCTTGTGAAAAAATATCCGAATAGCAGTGCGGCAACAAATGCCCTTTATAGTCTGGGGAATATTTACTTCAATATTAATGAAATAGATGAATCGATCAATGCATATAATAAATATATCGAAAAACCAAAAGAGTGCAACGATCTGGTAGCTCTTGCCTATATAGGGCTGGGCTACTGTTATGAGGCAAAGGGAAGCTTCACAAAAGCCCTGGAATCACTTGATAATTCCATTGAATATAGCATGGGTAGCTCTTATGAAGGAATAATTTACAGGAATATGGCAAGAATCTATGAGGAGAATAATAATCCCCAAAAGGCTATCGAATATTATAAAAAGGCACTGAAACTAACAACCGATCCGTTTATGGAAATGCTGGTAATAAGAAAGATAGCCATTCTTGGTTAAGTATATAAAACACCACTCTACAGTATTGTAAACAGGAGATAACACATGCATGAACTGATGTCCGGAAATGAAGCTATTGCCAGGGGTGCATATGAATGCGGTGTTCGCTTTGCGTCCGGTTATCCGGGAACACCGAGTACTGAAATTAAAGAAGAATTTTCCAAATATGAAGGTGTATATGCCGAGTGGTCCCCTAATGAAAAAGTAGCGCTTGAAGTAGCTATAGGAGCCGCATTGGCTGGAGCAAAGGCAATGGCGGTCATGAAGCATGTTGGAGTCAATGTTGCCGCGGATCCACTATTTACAGTTAGCTATACCGGAACAAATGCGGCTCTTGTTATAATAACTGCTGATGATCCTTCCATGCATAGTTCACAAAACGAACAGGACAACAGAAATTATGCAAAGTTCGCCAAGATTCCGATGCTCGAACCGGCTGACAGTCAGGAGGCTAAAGACTATATAAAGATCGCCTTCGATATCAGCAAAAAATTCGACACACCTGTCTTCCTCAGAATGACCACGAGAGTTTCACATTCCAAGTCTATTGTCACATTAGAAGATCCTGTTGACGTCAAAGATACAACGGGAATCCGGCACGATACTGCCAAATATGTCATGGTTCCCTTCAATGCGAGAGTAAGAAGGGTAGAAGTTGAAAAAAGAATGAATAAATTGCGGGAGTTTGTCGAGACATTCCCCGAAAACCGAATGGAGATAAATGATACAGATGTGGGAATTATTACCGCAGGAATGCCATACAATTATGCAAAGGATGTCTTTCCCGAATACTCCTATCTGAAACTGGGTATGGTTCATCCGCTCCCTGTAAAATTGATAAGGGAATTCGCTTCAAAGGTAAAA
>JAUVKS010000114.1 GCA_030596145.1 Pseudomonadota bacterium
GGTGATATTTATAATGGCCTGATCAAGGCGGCGGTCTTTGGTCTGATCCTGTCTCTGGTCGGATGCTACAAGGGATTCAATACCAGCGGAGGAGCGGAAGGTGTTGGTAAAGCAACAACGGAAGCGGTGGTATTGGCCTCAATATCCATACTGATAAGTGATTATTTCTTAACCGCGATTATGTTTTAATTATGATTAAAATTGTCGATCTTCATAAATCTTTCGGTAAACAAAAAGTCCTGGACGGGATCAATCTCGAGATCGAAGCGGGGAAAACAACAGTGATCATCGGGAGGAGCGGCGGGGGGAAGAGTGTTCTTCTGAAGCATATCATAAGGCTTCTTAAGCCGGACAGAGGCCATGTCTTCATAGATGATACCGATATTACCGGACTCAATGAGAAGGACCTCAATAAAATGAGAACGCGATTCGGGATGCTCTTTCAGGAGGCTGCCCTCTTTGATTCCATGTCCGTGGGGGCAAATGTAGCATTTCCCCTGAGAGAACAGACAAAGATGGAAGAGAAAGAGATAAAAAAGATAGTTGCCGACAGGCTCAGGGCGGTGGGACTTACCGGTGTAGAGGACAAAATGCCATCGGAGTTGAGCGGTGGTATGAAAAAAAGGGTTGGGCTGGCCAGGGCGATTGCCATGCATCCTGAAATTGTTCTATTTGATGAACCCACGACCGGCCTCGATCCAATCATGACTGAAGAGATAAACAACCTCATTATAGATACCCAGAAAAATTTCAACCTGACAAGCGTTGTTATCAGCCACGACGTCGAATCTATCTTTAAAATTGGCCACAAGATTGCCATGCTGTATGAAGGAAAGATAGTAGAGCATGGAACACCTGAAGAGATTAAGGAATCAAAAAATCCGGTACTGGTACAGTTTTTATCAGGAAGCACGGAAGGACCGATAAAGATAATATAAATGAAGAGTTAAGAGTGATGGTCTCGTAAAAAGTCGAAATATACACAATTTTGTCATTCCCGTGAAAACGGGAATCCAGTTTTTTCAAGTGCTTAGCCGTTTATGGATTCCCGCCTACGCGGGAATGACAGACTTTTTACGATTGTATCAAGAGTGAAGAGTGAAAAATGTTTTTTATTTAGATGTTATCAGCATTTTTCATTCTTAATTCTTCATTCTTAATTTGTAACTCCTAAAATGGAGGCACAGGATGTTTTCAATAAGTTCAGAAGCAAAAGTAGGGCTGTTCGTCCTGGTGGGATTAATCATATTGGGATACATGTCCTTCAGAGTGGGGGAGTTTGGATTCGGTATGAAAAAGGGATATCTGGTAAGCGTCATGTTTGATAACGTGGCGGGGCTGGATCGAGATGCCTCTGTCCAGATCGCAGGTGTTGAGGTGGGGAGAGTTGAGAAGATAAGACTTGAAGATGGGAAGGCCTTGGTAACCATGCGAATACTTCCCGATATTAACCTGGCAGAGGATGTAACAGCCTCGATTAAAACTCACGGCATCCTGGGTGAGAAGTACATAGAGATTGTTCCGGGGACAAGAGGAAAAACTCTTCTTAAGGGGGGAGAACGGATCACCCGTGTGGAGCGTCAGGCGGACATTGACAGGCTTCTTACCCAGATTGGTTCGATAGCTGACGATGTAAAGACGGTGACGGCATCCTTGAGCAAGGTTTTAGGGGGAGATGAAGGTGAAGAGTCTCTCAAAAGCATAGTTAAAAATACCAGGGATCTTACTGACAGCTTGAATAAGATTGTAAAACAGAATGACGAAAAATTCTCTCAGATGATCGCAAGCCTGAAGGAAGCATCCATACAGATGGAAAAAACTTTTGCCTCACTTAGCGAAATTACGGAGGGGATAAACAAGGGTAAAGGAACAATTGGTCGTCTGGTAAAGGATGACTCCACTATCGATAATCTCAACAAATCCCTCGCTTCCCTGAAGGAGATCACCGACAAAATTAATGAAGGTAAAGGGTCGCTTGGAAAACTGATACACGAGGATGAAACCGTTGATAATCTGAATGAAACTCTATCAGGCATCAACAGATACGTGACCAAGGCAGAACAGTTCCGGACATTCCTCAGCTATCGGGGCGAATACCTCTTTGATAAGAGTGACGCGAAAAGCTATCTCGAACTTAAGATTCAGCCCAAGGAGGATAAATTTTATATACTCGGTGTAGTGACCGATCCGAGGGGGAAACGAACCATAAAGTATACCACAACGGGCGGAGCAACTACCCGCACGGAAGAATGGGAAAAAAATGAGCTTCTCTTCAATTTAGAGATTGCAAAGAGATGGAAAGATGTCGTCCTCAGGGGTGGGTTATTGGAATCTACCGGTGGCGCGGGAATAGATTATTTCGCGTTTAATGACGCACTCAAACTCAGCTTCGAGGCATTCGATTTTGATACTGACAGGGATCCACATCTCAAAGCCTTTGCCGAATACAAGCTTTTCAAACACCTGTATCTCACGGCAGGGTGGGATGACTTCATAAGTAACGAGGGGAATGATTCACCCTTTGTCGGGATTTCGATAAAGTTCGAGGATGAAGATCTCAAATATCTCCTGACCAGTACACCGATCCCGTAGGATTGATTTTTGTCGTAACTACTCATACCTGAGTAGTTACGAGGCACAAAGTTTATAGGAGAACTGCCATGAAGTTTTCATTCATATCAAAAGTAAAATCCTTACTCCCTGTCATTTTACTTTTACCTTTTATCATACCGGGCACAATTTGTTCCGCGAGTAGCCAGGCAGCCAGTGTGCTGCCGGATGCGGAGGCGCGTTCAATTATTCAATGTGTCGACGGCTATGCGAATGTTGCAGGGGATAAAAAACTAAAAGATTTTCGTCATGAAGCCGTTTCCGCCGCAAAGCGCAGGGCCATCGAGAATTCGAAGAGATACCTCGAGTCCAGAACTAAGTACAAGTATGAAATTATCAAGAACCGCTACGGCAACTTTGTTACAGTCCTGGATAAGAAAGATTACGGCATTGAGCACAAAAAACGTTACCATGTGCGAATAAAAGCCAAGGTAAAATATAAACTGAAAAACTCCATAATGGAAGAATCCGCACCCTTGACCGTGAAAATATGGACGAATAAAAAGAAATATACAGAGGGGGAACATATAAGCATATATATGGAGGGGAACAGGGACTTCTATGCAAAGATTGTAAGGATAAATGTGGACGGAGATATTGTTCAGCTTCTCCCCAACAATTATCGTCAAACCTCTCTTTTTAAAAAAGAAAGAACTTACAAAATACCCGACGAAGGGGACAGATTTGACCTTAAGGTTTCACCACCCTTCGGGATAGAGAAAATCATTGTATACGCATCTGAACTGCCTTTGAGTCGTATCAATATGAAAACCATCGCCAAAGGGCTTTATAAATACAGGGGGAAAAGACAATCTCTTGATAGAAGTGTAAGATCTGCGCTACCGGTTGCCAAAGGCCAGATTGTAGAATTTTATGAGGCAGTTTGGAATATACGTAAAACTCCCCATTAGTTAAAAATGTGGAGTGAGCTAAAATGCTTAAAGTTAAAAAATGCGCTTTCAGCGCAGCCTGTTTCGAATTTGACCGCGCCGAAGGCGTGTACATTAACTTTAGCTCACTTTAGGCACTTTTGGGGTTGCGGCTATGCTGCCTTAGGATATGTAAATCCTTTCTCGGTTGATCCAAATTCATTGACACAAATAAAAAAATGCATATATTATCGTCGCAGTTAAGATTATGCACTTTAATTCATCGCAAATATCTCTGATAAACAGAGCCTTTACTCATGCCGAAAGGCTGGCCGAGACATACTTCCGCCTAAGCCACAAAGAAATGAAGGCTTACAGGTATGAAGTAAAGACCCTGGAACATCTTGAAGACCATGAGATTGTCGACAGGGCATTTGCCCATCTTTGTAAGTACCATTGTCAGAATGGTAAAGACGATTTTCAATTTTTCAGAATCTGTCTGCAAGATGACAGGATTCTCAATGCTGTCGAGAGGGCCAATTCTTTCATCAAACTGGTTCCTCTCATGACATACATTGCAACGCACGAACTGGTACACGTCATCCGGTTCAACAGCGGTGAAAGTGATTTTGATGCACCACTGGAAGAGAAAATAAAGGAAGAGGAAAAAGTCCACAACATTACCCGCAATATACTTAAGCCGATTGCCGAAACTGACCTAAAATTGGTCATAGATTGTTTTCGTGATCAGTACAATATAGGTGATATTTTCAATTAATTTTGCTTGCCTGTATGTGTATTATTGTGCTAAGAGACAATCCGATTACCCATCAGTGGGAACTGATGAAGATTTGTAAGGAGTTTGTTAAAGATGCCAATTTATGAGTATAAGTGTAAAAAATGCAGTAGGGAATTTGATGTATTTCAGAAAATCACAGATCCGGAGGTAAAGACCTGCAAATTCTGTAACGGCCCTGCTAAAAAACTGGTTTCACTGTCCACCTTTCACCTGAAAGGCTCAGGCTGGTATGTAACCGATTACGGCGGAAGAAAGGCACCTGTAAGTGAAAAAAGCAAAGATGAAACTAAGACTTCTTCCGCACCAAGTGAACCCGCCAAAAGCGAATCCACTTCCAAGACAGACAGTGAATCCTGATAGAGCTTTTTAAAACAGCAAACTAAAAGAGGTGGCCTCCATTACCCTTGGAGCCACCTCTTTTAGTTTTAGTTTGTCCAATTTTCAAATAGGAGAGGAGAAATTTGAATGGAGGCAAGACGTGGAATATGGTTTGGAGCAATATTAACCGCTCTGGCTCTAACATTGATTACATCGCCGGTACTGGCAGGAAAAAAACAGCCTTCTAAGAGTACAGTTGCGGTGGTTAACGGATCGGCGATCACCCGGGCAGATCTTGATATGGAGATGAGTAATATTCAACAACAGTATCTACGTAATGGGGAACAACTCAGTGATTCACAGATCAAAAAAGAAGCTCTCGACAACCTTGTTGATATAGAGTTATTCTATCAGGAAAGCCAGAGGAAGGGAATCAAAATTGATGAGCAGATTTTACGGAGAATGACCGTTCAACAATTCATCGATAAGCAATTTATTCAAAAAGTTACGGTTTCCGACAAGGAAATCAAGGCCTACTATGACAGCCACCCCGATTATTTCAAACAACCCGCGAAGGTACAGGCCAGTCATATTCTGATTAAGGTTGCTACAGGGGCGGACAAGTCGCAGAGAGCTGAAGCACGCAAAAAAATTGAAAAGATCCGAAAGAAGCTGCAAAAAGGTGGAGATTTTGCGGCTCTTGCCAAAGAGTTTTCCCAGTGTCCCAGTAGTGTCAGGGGTGGGGACCTGGGTTACTTTACACGGGGACAAATGGCAAAACCCTTTGAAGAGGCAGCCTTTGATTTAAAACCTGGAAAGGTAAGTGACATTGTCGAAACTAAGTTCGGATATCACCTGATTAAAGTCACCGATAAGGAACCTGAAACTACTGCCGCTTATGAAAGCGTCAAAGACAGTCTTGGGCAATATCTAAAACAGGAGAAAATACAGGAAAAAATAAGTTCATACATTGATAAACTGAAAAAGAAAGCAAAAGTGGAAATATTTCTGACGGAATCCTCACAATAAAGGAAACTTTTTCAAATACGCATTAAAATTGAAGCTCATGGTAGTCCGCCTCAAGCGGGTGGCAACAAACTCGCCATGTATTTTTTCGACAGTTTTTCGCTTGACTTTGACAAAGCTATGTATTAAGGATCAAAGAGATAATGGCTCAATTGCGGGTCGGATTTGCTGTGAAGGATCATTTCCTTTGCCCGAGCGGCGACCTTAGGTTTGGGATCATTATAGAAAGTTTTCAAAAGGAGGGCAGCGTTTTGGCAGAAGGAACGGTAAAATGGTTCAGCGAAAAAAAGGGGTATGGCTTCATTGAGCAAGAAGATGGTCAGGATTTGTTTGTTCACCACACATCAATTAACATGGCCGGGTTCAAGACCCTCGCTGAAGGTGAGCGAGTAAGCTTTGATGTGGAAGACAGCGATCGGGGACCCGTAGCTAAAAATGTCGCCAAGCTTTAGTTCACTTAACAGAATCAAAAAGGGCATCTCATTTCGATGAGATGCCCTTTTTGATTCTGAAAATTGAAAACGCCTTCTGCTATATTATTCCACGTTTCGACAGCTCTTCTATTTCGAGATCAGTATATCCCATCTCTCGAAGAATTTCCTCCGTATGCTCCCCAAAGCCTGGAGGATGCATCCGTAAGTCCGGCTGATCATCAGAAAACTTAATTGGAAAGGCTTGCTGAGGAACATTACCATCAACTGGATGGACATACTTGAACCATAGCCCCCTATGTTGAATATGGGGATCCTCCAGTGCCTCCTTGAGCGAATTTACCGGCGAAAAACATATATCATAACGATCAAAAACATCAATCCACTCCTGCCGGGTCCTTTGCAAAATAATGCTTTGAACCTCTTCAATAAGCTCTTCCCGTCGGGGACTGGAAGCAAACTGATCCCTTATTAAATCTTCTCTCCCAACAGCC
>JAUVKS010000176.1 GCA_030596145.1 Pseudomonadota bacterium
TGCATCTATACACATTACACGGTTCTGTCATACCGAGAAAACCCATCGTCCCGTTTTCGTTTCGGCATCCCTTACATTGGGCCTTTTCAACGGGTATTTTCAGATTTTCAGCTATTTTCTCCCTGAGACCCTCATTGATAGATGCCATGTACATGGGACAATTGAAACAATCCAGTCCACAGGGTGCTGTCATATTTCTATAATCCATAATCCTCCTCCTTTTTGACCTTATTGTCGGCCTCGTCGAAAATTTAATAAATAATCCCGTGTAAGAGCTTTGTCATGAAGCAATGTCACAAAAAGCCTTCTTACAAAGGGAAAATTTGCCTTTTCTATTTCTTTCTTTACATCTTCCAGGTTCATGTGTCTTGGGTATATTGAAATTAAAGCGCCAGGTTTTGAAATCCTGTAAATTTCAGTCAGTAATTCTTTCCTCTCAGTTGCTGAGAAATAGTAGGAATGTATAACATCATAAAGCATGGTAACATCTACAGACTCATCTCCCAGAGGAATTCGCGATTTTCCGGATGTCTTTATTAGCAATATGTTATTGAGTTTCTCTGAGTTTGCCCTTTTCGCTACCTCATTTAAAGAATCCCTGCTCTTATCGAGAGCATATACCCCGCCTCTGTCGCCAACTATTTTCGCAGAGGGAATTGTATAAAAACCGGAGCCACAGCCAAAATCCAATACAATTTGACCTTCCCTGATCCCTGCCTCTTTTAAAACCGCTTCAGCCTCTTCTTCGAGCCACCTGTCTGTGTCGGTTTTCATCTATTTTTCTTCCTGCATATAAACCGTTCTGATGGGGAACGGAATTTCGATACCCTCTTTTTTGTAGCGTTCATGCAGTCTTTTTATGAATTCATGTTTGATAATATACTGGTTAACGAATTCTCTTGTCCGCAATATCACGGTAAAGTTAATACTGGAATCGTCAAAGGTATGATAACGAATAAAGGGTTCAAATTCAGAAATGCCCCCTTCAATGTCTCTCATAACTTCTTTGGCCACCTCATTGGTAATTCTTTCCACTTGCTCAAGATCGCTGTCGTAGCTGACACCGACCTGTATGAGTACCGACATCTCTTTTTCGGGTTGACAGTAGTTTGTAATAATGGCGGAGGCCATCTTGGAATTCGGCACAATTATCATGTTATTTGGAAGCGCCCTTATGGTTGTATTTCGCCATGCTATATCTGTGACGTAACCTCTTTGACCTGAATCAAGTTCCACATAATCTCCCGGCCTTACCTGTCTTGAGGCTATGATATGAAGCCCGGAAAAGAGATTTGAGAGCGTATCCTGGAGGGCGAGGGCAACGGCAAGACCGCCGACCCCCAAGGCGGTAAGCATTGGTGTAATAGCGATGCCGAGGGTTTGGAGTATAATCAGCATACCCACAACAAAAACCACGATATTTGTCAGGTTTGTGAATATTGAGGTTAAAGGTGAAACGCCTTTTACTCTTCTGGTATATGAATCAACAAAACCGACTGCGATTTTTGCCAAGACCAGGGTCATCGAGGCCACAACAATTATCAGCAGAATCTTTTTAACAGAATTGAAGATGTTTGGGCTTAGCGGCATGTTGAGGATGGCTCCGTAAATGCCGGCAATGACGAACCAGAAGATTGTCTTGCCGCGAAGCGCCGCAATCAATATTTCGTCACCTTCCCATTTCGTTTTTTCAGCCATTTTTTTGAGTTTCGTGAGGATAATTTTTTCAAAGATCAGTCCGGCCACGAACCCGCCTATGAGGAAGGCTAAAGGTAAAACCAGTTGCGTGATTTTTAGAGACTCAGTCATTATTTAAACCTCTTAATTGGATTGGAGAACCCTCCTGATTCGATCACTTGCCGCGACAAATCTACAGCATGTTACCCAAAACATCAACAAGTTGTTTACTTTGGTTCAGCAGGAAAGATGCTCTACAAGAATTTTAATGCCGATACCAATCAGAATAAGACCTCCTAAGATTTCAATCTTTTTGCCGAAGAACTGTCCCAACTTTTTCCCGAAAAACATCCCGGCGACTGTCATGGCGGCGGCAACAATGCCTATCACAACACTGGGATAGAGAATATCTACACCTAAAAAACCGAGACTGAGACCTACCGCAAGCGTGTCAATGCTGGTGGCTATGGATAAAACAATCAAGGTAAGCCCTCTGGTAGGGTCCACCGTTTTTATTTTCTGCTCTTCTTTAAAGGAATCCCGGATCATCTTCCCGCCTATGAAGACCAGAAGACAAAAAGCTACCCAGTGATCATAGTCCGCAATGAGACCGGATACCGTCATACCGGCAAACCATCCAACAATGGGCATCAAGAACTGAAACAGACCAAAGTGAAAGGAGAGACGAAAAACCTGCCCAAAGGATATTTCCCGAAGGACAACGCCGGCAGATATGGCGACGGCAAAGGCATCCATCCCCAGTCCGACGGCAATTATTAAAATTGTTAGAAAACTCATCTAAGTACCCGATCAAATTTCCTCTCCCCTTGTGGGAGGGGTCGAATATCCGCCGTTTGTTTGGCGGGACAAAGGGGAGGGGGATTTGCACTTCGTTCCGATGCAGACCTTCTGTAGGTCTCGTTCCCCGAACGGGCCGATACGGAAGATCCCCGTTTACCGAACGGGCCAATATTACGGTCGGGCCGATGGGGGCATGTCTGCGTGCGGACACGCACAGGCAGGCATCGGCCCCTACTTTATACAGGAAACCTCAAAAAGTTGTAGATCTGAACGGCCATTTCCTTGCCTATCCCAGGAACCTTCTGTAACTCTTCTCTTGACGCTTTTTTGATCTTGTTTATATCCCCGAAGTGGGTGAGGAGCGCTTTTTTCCTGAATTCGCCGATGCCTGGCATTTCTTCCAGGACAGAGGAAAAATCCTTCTTTTTCTTCAGCTTTCGGTGGTATGAAATGGCAAAGCGGTGGGCTTCATCCCTTACCCTCTGAAGCAGAAAGAGGGCTTTGGGTTGTCTTGAGAGGTAGATGGGATCTTTCCTCTTCGGGATGTATACCCTGTCTTCCTCTTTGCGGATTGAGGTACGTTGTCTCCCGGAAATGTTGTCACCGGCTTCCTTGGCGAGTCCTATAACATCTATTTCTTCTATTCCCATCTCCTTCATGACTGAGATGGCTATACCGAGCTGCCCCTTTCCCCCGTCAACCATGATGAGGTCGGGAAGTTTCTCTTTAGCTTTGTATCGCCTCTTCAAGACCTCATACATCATGGCGTAATCATCCATACCCTGAACAGTCTTGATCCTGAAACGTCTGTAATCCGGCTTTTTGGGAGAGCCTTTGGCAAATGTCACCATTGAACCGACCGCGTCCGCACCACCCAGATTGGAGATGTCGAAGCACTCAATCCGGTTTGGCAGTCTTTTCAGATGGAGCTGCCTTGAGAGAATTTCAATCGCCTCTTCTATGTCATGTTCGGTGCTTCTTTCCGTCTTGAATATATTTTCCGCGTTATCCACGGCCATATCGAGAAGGGCCTTCTTCTGCCCCCTTTTCGGAACAATGACCGACACCCTTCTTTCCCTTTTTTCAGTTAGCCACTCCTCGACAACTTCTTTGTCGTCGATATCCTCCGGGATTATGATTTCCTCCGGTATAAATACCTCGCTGTCATAGTACTGCTTCAGGAGGGATGAAAGAATCTCATGGGGGTCAACCCCGATTTTGAAGAGTGGGAATCTCTTCCTGCCAAGAATCTTTCCCTTTCTGATGAAAATGGCGCATATCTGCGTCAGATTTCCTTCCATGTAAAGACCGAAGACATCCCGTTCTGTAAATGACATGGAAACAACCCTTTGCTTTTCCAGAGTCGTCTCGATGGCGGCAATTCTGTTTCTTATTACGGCGGCTTCTTCAAATCTCAACTGTTTTGCGGCGCCGGTCATCCTTGATCTGAGATTGGATATGAGTTTCTTTTCCCGTCCCTTCAGAAAAAACACTGCGTCATTGACAAGCTTATGATAATCTTCGCTTTCAATAAGGCCGCAGCAGGGGGCTGCGCATCGCTTTATCTCGTATTCTATACAGGGTCTCTTTCTGGATTTGAGTTCCGTATCACTGCAGGTGCGAAGCGGAAATATCTGTTGGAGAAAGTGGAGGGTCTCTTTCACCGAGGCGCTGGAGGAATAGGGGCCGAAGTATTTTGCCCCGTCTTTTTTTACACGTCTTACCAGTTCGAAGCGCGGGAATTTGGTCTTTATGTCGAGCCTTATGTTGAAATATGCCTTGTCATCCCTGAAAGTTATGTTATAGCGGGGCCTGTGTTCCTTAATCAGGTTGTTCTCAAGTATCAGGGCTTCCTTTTCGGTATCCGTGACAATAAA
>JAUVKS010000024.1 GCA_030596145.1 Pseudomonadota bacterium
AGCATGGATATAGTCCGGCGAGAAATGGCATGTATTTATTCTCCTTTTTGCAAATATTACCATTACATACGATACACCGCTGGACAAGGTTGAGCGAGCCGTGTCCATAATTGAATCTCCTCTCAGTCTGTCTCAGGCGAACGGGGAATGCGCTCGCTACACATTTTCAGCAATTTAGGCTTGACCATCTCCACGACCTAATGCTAAATGTTCCAGAATCATTATTTGTCGGCATGTTGTGTTTTTATGAATTAAACGTTAGACGCCCAAGGTGATATTTTTTGGAGGACAAATTGATGAGCACAGGCGAAGACAAAATCAAGGTAATTATCCTGACCGGGCATTACCGTATTAAAGGGGAAATTGCTCTCGCTACGGGTGCACGCCTGACCGACTTTATCGTGGAAGCCAAAGCGTTTATTGCAGTGACTGATGCAGAGATTACGGACCATAATGGTCGCCTGATCCTCACCACCTCCTTCACGAACATCCGCCGCGAACGCATCGAGGCCATCATGCCAGCAGAACTTGCTATCATGGCCTAAGTGTTAGATACGGCATCTTTAGTATCACCCTTACGTGACTCGGAGATGACCGCAGACATGCGGGCATATTGGTTTAAAACCTTCGCGGAAAAATTGAATTGAACAGCGAGCGAATAAAAAATAAACATTTTCCTTAACAATCGGAAGCTCCCCGCAACTTGTTGCGGGGAGCTTCCATTGCGAAACAGCGGGAAATCCGTAATTCTGCTTTTACCATATACACAAACTGATTAGGATTAAAATCGCAACACACGCTAAAGGAAGTTAATGCAAATACATTGGTGGGCAAAACACCTCCTAATAGGAATACTTTCAGTATTTTTCCTTATGTTTGGAATTGATCTCCTCATTGCAACTTATCGTTTAAACAACCCTCACGAATTTATTATGGGCTTTTTTGCATCAAACTTGATAATCATGATAAGCGCTGTCGGAGTGCTCTACCCTGCTATAAAGATATTTACCCGCTTAAGAACAATAAATGCGGAGGAAGATGACAGCAATCAATAACAAACTGGTTTTCTTTATAGTTCTGGCCTCAATACTCTTCGGCTTAACAGATAGGGCGAACAGCTATGATCTTGAAAAAAGGGTTAGGGAATTCACCCTGAAAAACGGCCTGAAAGTATTGATGCTTGAGAGGCATCTGTCACCCACAGTCTCATTCTACATAAGGCACAGGGCAGGCGCCGTTGATGAGATAAGCGGCAGGACAGGCACCGCCCACCTCCTGGAACACATGATGTTCAAGGGCACGAAGACCATCGGGACAAAGAACTTCAAAGAAGAGAAAAAGATTCTTGATGAAATAAGAAGGGTAGGAAACGCCTTTGATATGGAAAGGGTGAAGGGAAACACAGCCGATAAAGAAAAGCTGAAAAGATTGAGTCAGCAATTAAAGAACCTTCAAAAAAGGGGGAAGAAATGGATCGTGGGAAACGAGATTGGCAGACTCTACACAGAAAATGGAGGAGTCAACTTGAATGCCTCCACCGGCCAGGATCTGACAACCTATCATGTAAGCCTTCCTTCCAACAAGATTGAACTCTGGGCAAGGATAGCATCCGACAGGATGACAAATCCGGTCTTCCGTGAATTTTACTCCGAACGGGACGTGGTTATGGAAGAAAGGAAACAGACCACCGAATCCGTCCCGGACAGAAAGCTCACGGAACAATTCCTTGCATCGGCCTTTACAGCACACCCTTACAGGAGACCCGTTTTGGGCTGGGCCTCAGACATGCGTTTTTTGAACATCGATTACACAAGGGAATTCTTCAAGGCCTACTATGCCCCCAACAACACCGTGATCGCAGTGGTCGGAGACATTTCACCGGACGTCACCATTGATATAATAAAAAAATACTTCGGTGCCATACCGCACCAAGAGCTCCCTCTTTCGCATATAACAAAAGAACCCGAGCAGAAAGGGGAAAAGCGAACCGAACTAATATATGATGCAAGTCCCCGAATTATAATAGGTTATCACAAACCTACCCTACCCTCCTTCGATGATTATGTCTTCGATGTCATTGATTCAATCCTTTCAAGGGGGAGAACATCGAGACTCTTCAAAAAACTTGTCGAGGAAAAGGGTATTGCCGAAAGTGTAAATACGACAAACGGCATTACGGGTGCGAGGTTTCCGAATCTCTTCGCCATATTTGCAACGCCCAGACATCCCCATACGAACAAAGAAGTAGAGAATGCCATTTACGAAGAGCTCGAAAAACTGAAAAGCGAACCGGTAACCAGAAGGGAAATAGAAAAGATAAAAAACCGGCTAAAAACAGATCTCATAAAGGGTCTCAATTCAAACTCAGGGCTTGCCAGCAAGTTATCCTACTTTGAAGCCGTTACAGGAGATTTTCGATACATCACCGACCATATTAATGTTATTGAAAAGATAACACCCGAAGATATCATGAAAACAGCAAAAAAATACTTCAACCAGAATAACCGGACGGTTGCCGTGTTAAAAAGGGAGAAGTGATGAAATACAGGTACCGCACAGCTACACAAAAGGTAATGAAAACATCCGAATCCTACCCAATACCCCCTTTGAAAAAGGAAGGCACGAAAGGATTTAAAAGGTGGGGATGGGGGGACTCTCCTTTTCTGCCTGCGCTAATATTACTTATTCTATTCGTTTCCGTTTCCGGAGCATGTGCAACGAAACCCGCACCCCTCATAAACCCGGACGATATAAGATGCCAACCGCTAACCTTTGCACCACCAAAAGCCGAAAGGGTGGAGCTTGGAAACGGCATGATCCTGTATATCCTCGAAGATCACGAAATTCCCCTTGTCAATATATCTGCTGTTATAAGAGCAGGTTCCATTTATGACCCGGAAGGGAAAGAGGGGCTTGCCGAGATCACAGGAAAAGTAATGAGAACGGGTGGGACAAAAAAAATGACCGGCGATGAAATTGACGAAACACTTGAGTACTTCGCCGGATCAATTACTGTTTCCATCGGAACGGAGTCAGGATCAGCCAATCTTCGCGTGCTTAAAAAAGACCTGGATGCCGGTCTTGACATTTTTTCTGACATTATCATGAATCCAGCATTTGATAAAAGCAAGCTGAAGACGGAAAAAAATCTGAAGATCGAAGCGTTAAGAAGAGTGCTGGACGAACCTCAAAAAGTTGCTTTCAGGGAATTCAAAAGATTAATATACACGGGAAACCCCAGAGGGAGATTGCCTTCTATAGAATCAGTCGAAAATATAGCAAGAGGCAATCTCGTGAGATTCCACAAGAGGTTCTTCTATCCGGGGAATATAATAGTTGCCGTAACCGGCGATATAACCAGAGATGAGGCAGTATCAAAGATAAATCAACACCTCGGGACATGGAACAAAAAAGGGAAGATAGAAAAAATACCCTACCCGAAAGTGAAACAAGAGGGATCGATTAACTACATATACAAAAAGGTCACTCAATCAACCATTATCATGGGGTATCTAACACCTGGCAAGAATAATCCTGACTTTTATCCACTTACGGTTCTCAATTTTATCTTAGGCAGCGGGGGATTTCGGTCACGCATTATGCACGAAGTAAGGAGCAACTTAGGTCTTGCCTATAGTACGGGGAGTTTTTACAGGGGAAGGAGCGAATATGGGGTACTCGCTGCCTACGCTGTCACAAAATCCTCCACCACAGTAAAGGTTTTATCCCTGATTTCGTCAATCATTGATGATGTCAGAAATAACGGGGTAACTGAAAGAGAACTTTTATGGTGCAAAAAATCCATAAATAATAGATTTATCTTTACTTTTGACTCCACGGATCAAATAGCGTTTCAACAGATGATGATTGAATATAATAATCTACCTGAGGATTATCTTGCAACATATCGAAAAAGAATAGAAAAAGTGACTGCGGAAGATCTAAAAAGAGTCGCAAAAAAATACCTTTCTCGCAACCAGGCAACTATACTTGTCGTGGGGAATGAAAAAGATTTTGACAAGCCACTTTCTATTTTTGGAAATGTAAACAGGATAAAAGGAAAGTAATAATGGATGTAAAGGTTTTCGAAAGGATAGTAAAGAGGATTGATTCTTACAAAGACGATATGATTCGGATGCAGATCGGTCTCACAGCCATCCCGGCAATTGCTCCTGATAATGGAGGAGATGGAGAATATGAAAAGGCAAGGTTCCTCATTGACTGCCTTAATAATTTGCGGTTTAGTGAAATTAAGGAATATAATGCCCCCGATGAAAGGGTTTCATCGGGCATTCGTCCTAACATCATCACCACCATACCAGGAAAAAATCAGGAAAAAACAGTCTGGATACTGACCCATACCGATATCGTCCCGCCGGGAGAAATCAGTCTCTGGGAATCGGACCCCTACAAGGGATACGTTAAAGACGGAAAAATCTACGGCAGGGGAACGGAAGACAATCAACAGGATTTGGTGGCATCAATATTTGCAGCAAAGGCCTTCATTGACGAGGAAATCGTCCCGGAAACCAGAATAGGATTGGCCTTTGTGGCCGATGAGGAAACAGCCAGTAAATTTGGCCTTGAGTACCTGCTTAAGAATGAAAAGGATATATTCAAGAGGACTGATATACTTGTAGTTCCCGATTTTGGAAATGAAAAAGGAACAATGATAGAGGTAGCTGAAAAAAGCATGCTATGGCTTCGCTTCAAAACAACCGGAAAGCAATGTCATGCAAGCAGACCATCACTCGGGAAAAATGCCTTCTTAGCAGCATCATATCTTGTGGTAAGATTAAATGATCTCCACCATATCTTCGATGCATCTGACCCCCTTTACCAACCTCCGACAAGCACCTTTGAGCCGACCCAAAAAGATGCCAATGTTCCCAACATTAATACAATCCCGGGAAAGGACATTTTCCATGTAGACAGCAGGGTTCTCCCGCAATACAAGTTGTCGGACATAACATCTCAAATGAGAAAGATGGCTGATGAAGTAGAGAAAAAATTCGGGGTGTCAATAGAAATTACACCGATTCAGCAGGCACAGGCGCCTCCTCCAACATCTTACGATGCTCCCGTTGTAACCTCACTTCAAAATGCAATTTTTGATGTATACGGGGTTGATGCCTCACCTGTCGGAATAGGCGGTGGAACCGTTGCAGCTTTTTTTCGCAAGGAGGAATATCCCGTAGCGGTATGGTCAAGATTTGAACAAACCGCACATCAACCGAATGAAAATTGTGCCATTGCAAATATAATCGGAAACGCAAAGGTATATGCACACTTATTCCTGCAAGGATAAACTTAGAGTTCAGAGTACCGAGCTTAAAACCCCAAACCCGGAACTTTGAAACTCGGAACTCAAAACCCGAAGGGTGAAAACCGGTTGCAATCACAAATTTACAATGGTAGCATTCCAGTTATAAAAATCAGCAAAGGTTAGAATTTTTGAAATCCCAGCCTGAAGACATCTCAGTTAAAAAGATAAGTTTTGCGGACAATACTGCAATCAAAGTACTGTTCGGGGAACATGACATAAATATAAAGCTGATAGAAAGATTAGAAAAGGTAAAGCTTTATGTTAAAGGAAATGAGGTCTCAATATCTGGTGATGTTATAGGTGTGGATATCGTTGAAAAACTCCTTATCCAGCTTTACTCCCTCATCAAAAAGGGATACCCTATCTACCACACCGACGTAGATTACGCCCACAGGATACTTTCCGAAAATGGTTCAACAAACATCGAGGAAATATTTCTCGACACGGTATTCATCTCATCGAATAAAAGAAACATTACCCCGAAGAGTATCGCCCAAAAGCTTTATATTGAATCCATGAGAAACTGCGACATGGTATTCGGCATCGGTCCTGCGGGGACAGGAAAAACTTATCTTGCCATGGCCTTAGCTGTAGCATTCCTTCTTGAGAAAAAGGTTCACCGGATCGTACTGACAAGACCAGCACTGGAGGCAGGTGAGAAACTCGGTTTTCTACCCGGCGATCTCTCTGAAAAAGTCAACCCATACCTCAGGCCTCTGTATGACGCACTCTACGATATGGTGGATTTTGACAGAGCATCGGCCCTGATAAATAAGGGAGTAATCGAGGTGGCTCCCCTTGCTTTTATGAGGGGAAGAACCCTAAATGATTCTTTTATTATTCTTGACGAAGCACAGAATACCACCTCAGAACAGATGAAAATGTTCCTGACCAGGCTGGGTTTTGGCTCAAAGGCCGTGATAACCGGGGACGTGACCCAGACAGACCTTCCACATGACAAAATATCCGGACTAATCGAGGTTGAAAAGATCCTGAAAAAAACAGAGGGGATAAAATTTGTCTATTTTTCGGAGGTTGATGTGGTGCGACATTCCCTTGTTCAGGACATTATACGCGCTTATAACCACCTAGATCGAAGCAAGGGGGGATCATGATTTAAGCGGCTAAAGTTATGAATTATTATTAACTTTAGCTCACTTTAGGCACTTTAGATCACTTTTATCTTATGAAAATGCTTACAAACAAAATACCCACAATAACAAAAAATAGGTCAGCTCTGGTTGATCTGATCCCTGAATTCGCCAAAAATATCCTGTTCCAGAGATGGGCAATTATGATCTGCTTGAGTTTGTTTCTGTCCTTACTCCTTACACCCCATATCCATTTTATACGCCCAACATATAAAGTTGGTTCTATCGCAACGAAAGACGTAAAAGCCGACCGTGATTTCCTGGTCGAAGACAGGACCTCCACCGAGCAGAAAAAAATTGAAGCAATAGAAAACATAAAGTCGGTCTATGACTATGATAGAGATATCCCATCAATGCTTGGAATGAACATAGCTAGGGCTTTTATGTTGATGGAAGAAACATATCACCGCACGGATGAAAAAAAATCTCATGACAATAATCAGGTCATTATAGAAAGAGGAAGAAAAGATTTCGAAGAAATATTAGGAACAGCTCTCACAGACAGCGAGTTTAATACTCTCGGTAAACACAAGTTCTCATTTGGTGTATGCAATAATATTGTAAAATTGATCTACTCCGTCTACAACGAAAGCTTGATAAGCCAGAACTTCTTCTCAAAAAAGGAAAAGGATGCAGGTATTGTTGTAAGGGATGTAAGGACGCAAAATGAAAGAGAAATAAAAGACTTCTCATCAATCTTAAATATGGAAGAAACAGGAGCATTCTTGTTTAAACAGTCAAGGATAGTCTTTGGTAACGAAAAGACAGGAATTAGAAATGCTGCAGTTTCTTTAACAAAAAGACTGATAAGGCCGAGCCTCACCTTCAACAAAAATGAGACAGAAAAAAGAAAACAGAGCGCTTCAGATAATGTAAAACCTGTGTATTCCAAAGTACAGAAAAATGAGATAATTGTTCGTGAAGGAGAAAAGATCACTCCAGCGGACGTGGAGAAGCTTGAAACTTTTTTCAAGGTACAAGAGGGGAAAAGCTTTCTAAACTACTCCACATTACTGGGAATGTTCCTTACAATCATTCTCCTCTCCGTCACATTTTATTATTTAGCCCAGAACTGGTTAAAAACACTTCAAAAAACCAACGTCGACATCCTGTTCTTAGCAACCGTCATGATCCTCCAGATACTTCTGATAAAAGCCGGGATATTTATATCCGAATCAACAACCAGCACCTCTGCCTTCATCCATACCGATGCATGTTTCTATGTCATACCTTTTGCGGTAGGTGCCATGCTCGTCACGGTTCTTCTTAGCAGGAGTACGGCGATTATTTTTTCTATTTTTTCTTCCTATCTTGCAACCTTTCTCTTCAATGAAAGGATCTCCATCTTTCTATTCTCTTTTCTTGGAAGCATAGTAGCAATCTATTACTTAGTTCACTGCAAGCAGCGTACGGCATTTCTCAAGTCCGGTTTATTTGTGGGCATAATTAATATTGTCGTCGTCATCTGCCTGACTCTGCTTGCAGGCAGCACATTCTCAACAGGCACACTCATTAAACTTGCCATGGGGTTCACCAGCGGTATAATTTCAGGTATAATTGTAGCAGGAATCGCTCCGCTGTTTGAAACACTTTTCGGATATACTACCGATATAAAGCTTCTTGAACTTGCTAACCTTAATCAACCAATATTTCAACAAATGATCATGGAGGCACCAGGGACTTATCACCACAGCATAATAGTCGCATCCATGGTAGAGGCTGCTGCTGAAGCCATAGGTGCAAATTCACTCTTAGCTAAAGTGAGCGCTTACTACCACGATATAGGTAAGATGAAAAAACCTCTTTACTTTATAGAAAACCAACGAAACGGAGAAAATAGACATGACAAACTCTCACCCAAAATGAGCAGTTTGGTTATTATTTCCCATATCAAGGATGGATGTGAATTGACAAATAAACATAAGTTAGGAAAAACAATCACAGACATCATAAGACAACATCATGGAACAAGTCTCGTTAACTATTTTTACAAGAAGGCAAAGAAAGACAGAGATCCTTCCATTCGGTCAATACCGGAAAGTGATTTCAGATACCCGGGACCAAAACCTCAGACAAGGGAAGCCGGTCTTGTCTTATTAGGTGATGTAGTAGAAGCATCATCACGTATGCTGACAAACCCAACACCTTCAAGAATAAGAACTCTCGTTAAGGAAAGAATATCGCATGTTCTTGGTGACGAGCAGCTCGATGAATGCAACCTTACACTGTCTGATCTTAATAAGATCTCTGAGAGTTTCATCAGAATTCTAAATGGTATATTCCATCAAAGGATAGACTATCCTGAACCCGTGATTAAAGAAAATATCAGCAGAAAAAAGAATGATGACAGTACTTATAGAAAACAGGCAGAAAAAAATAACAGTAGACTTTCAGCGAGTGCGGCAGGCCTTAAACAATATATTGGAAAATCTTGACTGCCAGAATAAAGAGATAAGTCTTCTGTTTGTAGATGACGATAGTATAAGGGAATTCAACAAGAGATATTTAGGCAGAGATTATCCCACCAATGTCATCACATTCTCCATGACGGAGGGTGAATTTGGCAATATCAATCCTGACATACTTGGTGACATTATCATTTCAGTAGAAACAGCCTTAAGAGATGCATTGAGCGCTAAAATTGAATTTGAAGAGGAGCTGGATTACCTTATGATTCACGGGATTCTTCATCTTTTGGGATATGATCATGAAGCATCCGAAGCAGAAGAAAAGCGAATGAAGAAAAAAGAAGAGGAGCTCTTTTTCGCGTTGAACAATTACCTGATTGAGTAGCGCAGGGCTTTAGCCCTTGCATTAATTAAGTTCCCTTTAGCTCTCTCTTCAACTCATAAGATACGCCTCTATAAAAACGTCTATGCTTCCATCCAAGACACTGTTGACATTTCCCACCTCAATATTCGTCCTGTGATCTTTTACCATTTTATAGGGGTGAAGTACATAAGAACGGATCTGGCTTCCCCAGGCGATTTCTTTTTTTGACTTGCTCATTTCATCCAGCTTTTCGCTTTGTTCCTGGAGTTTACGTTCATAAAGTCTTGATTTCAGTACCTTCATCGCCATAGCCTTATTCTTGTGCTGGGATCTTTCATTCTGACACTGAACGACAATCCCCGTGGGGATATGTGTAAGCCTGACGGCGGAATCGGTCTTGTTAACGTGTTGTCCACCGGCGCCGGCAGCCCTGTATGTATCTACTCTCAAATCACCTTCATTGATTTCCACCACTATTTCATCATCCACCTCCGGATATACAAAGACAGATGCGAAAGAGGTATGCCTTCGTCCACCCGTGTCAAAGGGAGATATGCGTACAAGCCTGTGCACTCCAACTTCCGCCCTGGCGTACCCATAGGCATATTCTCCCTCCATGGTCATTGTGACACTCTTTACACCCGCCTCATCACCTGGTTGAAAGTCAATGATACTTGTAGAAAAGCCTTTTTTTTCAGCCCATCTCAGGTACATCCGTAAAAGCATTTCCACCCAGTCCTGTGCCTCGGTACCGCCGGCGCCGGCATTGATCGACATTATGGCATTCATCGGATCCTGCTCGCTCCCCAGCATCATCCTGAACTCCTCCTCCTTCAGCGATGCCTCAAGTTCGTCAAGATCCCCTTTTATTTCCTCCAGTATCTCCTCATCGTTTTCTTCACAGGCTATCTCAAAGAGAACTCCCAAATCCTCAATGGTACTTTCATACCCCTTCCAGTTCTCTACTACAGCTTCCAGTTTAGTCTTTTTCTTTAATATCTCTCTGGCTCTTTCCTGATCATTCCAGAAGTCTTCAGCCAATGAAAATTTTTCGAGTTCTTTTGCTTCCTTCTCTTTGTCAGAAATGTCAAAGACGACCTCTGAGGCTGTCGATCCTTTTTTTCAAATCCTCTATAGTTACAGTCAACTCTTCGATCATTTTGTTTTATCCTCCTCAAAAATAAAATTTGACGGCTTTGTGGCCTAAGCTCTTTTTCTGAAAAAAAATGGGGGCAAAATTAACAAGACCAAACAAAGAAGGGCAAATAAATCGCCATATCTCGAATAAAAGGTCTTATGATTAATAAACTGTACAGTTCCCGTAAATGAGGTTCTTTCGAACAATCCTGTCTTCGAGATAATCTTTCCTGTCGGTCCTATTATGGCGCTTATACCGGTATTGGCTGCCCTTACAAGACAAAGCCGGTTTTCCACCGCCCTGAATACAGCCATGGAAAGATGCTGATAGGGGGCGGATGACTTGCCAAACCAGGCATCGTTGGTTATATTTACAAGAAGCGACGCCCCTCTTTTCCTGTATTCCCTGCTGATCTCTGGAAATATACTTTCAAAGCATATAAGAACGCCGACTTTTTCCCCATTCATCTCAAGAGGATAATATCCCCTGCCCGAACAGAAGTCCCCCGCGCCAACCACCAGTTTTTCCAGAAAGGGAAAAAAAGAGCGAAATGGCACATATTCGCCATAAGGAACCAGATGCACCTTATCATATTTGCCGACAACATTGCCAGCGGGAGATATCAGATAAGCACTATTCAAAAGGTGCGTCTCCCCCTCCTCTCTTACAAAGCTCGGACTCCCGAAGAGGAGATATGACTTTGACTTTTTTGCGATCCTCAGGATATCCCTGTGATTGTCATCTACATTCTGAAAAAAAAGAGGGACGGCAGTCTCTGGCCAGACAATCAACCCCCCTTCCGATTGCAGCGCTCCAAGGGACAAATCTCTGTATGTGTTCAGAGTTTCACTCTGATACCGTGGATTCCACTTTATGCTCTGATCAATATTTCCCTGAATCAGTGCAACTTTAACCGATCTTGCATCTTTTAAAGTTTCTCTTAAGCTGTCGATGCGTAATACCCCATAGCTTAAAACCAGCGCCACGAGAACACATCCGATAACAACCTCGGACAATACCTTTCTTTTCTTAGTATGGACAAATATCAGATCATAAAGAACACAATTTATAAAAACCACCAAAAAAGTTATTCCGTATATGCCTGTTATATCGGCAATCTGAATCAGGGAAGTATTGAGATACTGAGAATAGGCCAGATTTTCCCACGGTAATCCTGTAAAAAAGTTGGATTTCCCATATTCGAGACATGTCCACAACAGTGGCGCTGAGATTATCTCCGGTATCCCCCTCCCCCTGAAGAAAATTACACCGGCAGAGAAAATGGAAACATACACGCTCAAATAAACCGCCAGGAGCAGCATGACCAAAACACCGAGGTAAAAGGGAAGATAACCGTATTTTACTACTACAATGGTAACCCAGTAGATTATGCCGATGTTGCATACAAGGCCTGTAATAAAACCTATCAAAATCCCTTCTGAAAGGCTCTTCCCCCTGAGGACATATAGAAGAGGCACAAGAGAAAACCAGGCAAAAATCCCAAAGCCAAATTTGGGAAAGGAAAAGAAGAGAAGGACTCCTGAAGCTACAGATAAAACTAAATTCACCGGTGTAAAGGCCCGAAAGGCAGGCATTATTCTCTATGAACCTCCATTATAATCCCGGGCATCGACAATTCCTTACTCGGATAAACCGGAAATATGAAGCAGGAAATCCGAAATAGGAAACAATGTCGAATGACAAAAACTCAAAACCTAAAAACAAAAAGTAAGGAATTTTGATATACTATCTCGCGATCTGAACTATTCTTAACGTTTTGAAAATTCGAACATTTGATATTCAGATTTCAAATTTATTTTCTGCCAGAAAAAACATGAATTTTGAAACTGACAGACTCCTTACTGCTTACTTTCCTTGCTATCCTCCCCCACTTTCTTTATTTTCACCTTCTTTATGCTCCTCTCATCCGCAGATTCAATTATCATCTCAAAACCATTATGGTAAATAATTTCTCCAGTGACCGGAACCTTCTCAACGATATGCAAGATTAAACCACCCAAAGTCTCAAACTTTCCTTCCGGAATCTTCATGCCGAAAAATTCTTCAACCTCTTCAACCTCTACTCTACTATCTACAAGGGCATAACCATCTGGAAGTTCAATTATTTCTTCCTCTTGCACGTCATGTTCATCATAAATTTCCCCCACAATTTCTTCTATCAAATCTTCCAGGGTAACCAGACCGGATGTTCCTCCATACTCATCGATAACGATAGCGATATGGTACTTTTTCTGCTGCAGTTCATGGAGAAGAAGATGTATGTTTTTTGTTTCAGGGATATAATAAGGTTTTCTCAAATTTGAGAGGATATCACTTTTGGAAACCGGTCTCGACCAGAACTTCAACAGGTCTTTCACGTTCAATATTCCTATAATATTATCCACACTACCGCTATAGACAGGCATTCTTGTATGACCACGCTTAATAATAAGATCGAGAATCTCTTCAATCGTGGCATCGCTGCTTATGACAATCATCTCCGTTCTTGGGATCATGACCTCACGAACCTGGGTATCTCTAAAATCAAGAATGCTTTGTATCATCTCACCCGATCGCTGGTCTATTTCTCCAGCATCGATGACAGATTGTATTTCCTTCTCCAGATGAGCGTGATCTTTCTTTGAAAAGAGGCCCTTAATCCACACCACAATCTCTTTATTAAAAATAATGTTCCTCCTTATTTAGCAGTAGGCAATAAGTAAAATAAAGAAAGGTAGTCTTCAGTTAGTTTTTTCATACCGGACAGCGGAGAGCTGACAACTGAATACTGACTTATTAGAGACCGCGTAAATATTCCGGCTTGAGAATTCCGGGATCACCCGATTTAATCACATCATAAATCGTTTTTACTGTTTTATCTTTCTCATGCGGCATTCTTGCCTTTATCGGCAGGTAGTTCGATGCATGGTTGGACGTAAAGAAACAATTAGTGAAATCCGAACTGGCTGTTATAAGCCCGAGTTCTTCGAGGAAACCAAATGTATCGGGAAGCACAAATTCCCCGGACATATGTTCTTCATATAAGGGGGTGCCGGATTGAAGCATCACAGTCAACGCTCCTACATAATCAGGATCAATATCCGTCAGTATCCTCGCCGTATCCATCGCATGTTTTACGCTCTCATCCCTGCCGCCAATCCCAAGAAGAACGGTAACCGACAGAGTTATGCCGGCTTCCTTAACCTTACGGCCGGCTTCCACCATCTGTTCGTAACTGACCCCCTTTTTTATCTTCTTGAGCAACTCCTCACTGCCCGTCTCAACGCCAAGATAAATTATTTTCAGGCCCAATTCTCTTAACTCTATCAGGTCATCCAGCGTTTTACGCAATATACTCTTCGCATTCGCGTAAATTCCCACCCTTTTCACGCTGTTAATGTTGTTCTTTATAGATTTCAGAATTTCAACCAGCCTGCCCTGGGGGATAATCAGGGCATCACCATCACAGAGGAATACCCTTTCAATGGGGCCGTAATTGCTTGCTTCCAGTATATCTTCTTCGATCTCGTCAATCTTTTTTATCCTGAATCTCTTTTCCTTATAGACCGAACAGAAGGTGCATTTATTGTGCGAACATCCCACCGTTACCTGCAGGAGGAGGCTTGCCGCCTCGCTGGGAGGCCTGATAATCATTCCTTCATACTTCATTTGATGTTGCCCTGTAGGGATTGATGTCTATGTCATTATTGCAGCTGTCGCAAAAAACCTTTACATAGCCACTACCACAACCACATCCCCAAATATCAAATGTTCTGCAGTCTTCACAAAGGGGTCTTTGACATCCGCTGCATAAAACAACAGATTCTTTCTGCTTACACACCGCACATATCTCCTTGCCATCAGTAACAATAATCATTGAAAAAAATGCCTCCATTCTTGCTGCAACGCATTCTACAATATGGCATATGAAAAGGCAAGTAACCAACAAAAGAGACATAAACAAACAAATCAAGGGGTTAGCCATGTCAGCTAACCCCTTGATTTTACTGGCGGGGTCGAAGGGACTCGAACCCTCGGCCTCCGGCGTGACAGGCCGGCGTTATAACCAACTTAACTACGACCCCGCAAAAAATTTTATACATTCTAAAATGGTAGGCGGAACAGGGCTTGAACCTGTGACATCCACG
>JAUVKS010000066.1 GCA_030596145.1 Pseudomonadota bacterium
GCACTGCTCGAGGCGGCGGATTGGCAGATCGAGCAGGGTGAACGGATCTGCCTGATCGGTCGCAACGGTACCGGTAAATCCACGCTGCTCCGATTGATCCATGGCGAGTTGTCTCCCGACAGCGGAATGATCACGAAAGCCCTGGGGCTGAGAACAGCCCTGCTGCCACAGGAAGTGCCCCTCGATCTGGACGGCACCGTCTACGATATCGTCTCGTCGGGACAGCCGCACCAAAAAGTTCAGACGGCCATCTCCCGCATGAGCCTCGACGAGACGGCGACATGCAGCACCCTTTCCGCCGGACTGAAACGGCGAGTGTTCCTGGCGCGGGCGCTGGTGAGCGAGCCGGACATCCTCATGCTTGATGAACCGACCAATCATCTGGATATCGACGCCATTGTCTGGATGGAACAGTTCCTGCTCCGCTCGGGGAAAACCATAATTTTTGTCACCCACGACAGGGCCTTCCTTAATCGGGTATCTACCCGCATCGTGGAACTCGATCGGGGCATACTGACCTCGTTTGCCGGTGATTATGATGATTACCTCACCCGCAAGCAGGAACTGCTTGAGAACGAAGCCTCGCGCAACGCAGAGTTTGACAAACATCTGAAGAGCGAAGAGATCTGGCTCAGGCAGGGTATCAAAGCACGGCGAACCCGTAATGAGGGACGGGTGCGGGCGCTGATAAAGATGCGGACCGAGGTGGAGCAACGCCGTGCCCGGAGCGGCAATCTGCGCCTCATGGTGCAGGAGGCCGAGCGGTCGGGCCGGCTGGCCATCAAAGCAAAGGATATTGCCGTTGCCTATGACAATAACCCCCTGATTACGGATTTTTCAACAACCGTCATGCGGGGTGATAAAATCGGCGTCATCGGACCGAACGGTTGCGGCAAGACCACGCTGCTTCGAATTCTGCTGGGAGAGATCGAACCGGACAGGGGGTCTGTGCGACACGGGACCCGTCTGCAGGTTGCCTATTTTGATCAGCTCAGGGCTCAGCTCGATGAAAGCAAGACCCTTCAGGAAAACGTCACAGATGAGGGCGATATGGTCATGGTGGACGGGAAGCGGCGGCATGTCATCGGCTATCTGCAGGACTTTCTGTTTTCACCCGCCCAGGCCCGGGCACCCATCACCTCCCTTTCTGGCGGGGAGCGCAACCGGCTCCTTCTGGCCAGGCTCTTCACCCGGCCGTCCAATGTGCTGGTCCTGGACGAGCCCACCAACGACCTGGACGGAGAAAGTCTGGAACTGCTGGAAGCCATGCTGATCGAGTACACCGGGACGGTTCTGCTGGTAAGCCACGACCGCATCTTTCTGAACAACGTCGCCACTTCCACCCTGGTCTTTGAAGGATCGGGTCGGGTAGAAGAATACGTGGGCGGTTACGACGACTGGCTCCGTCAGCGGCCGCAGCCGGAGGACGCAACCCCGGAACCGAAGCCCAAAAAGGGCAGACCCCGCAGCGTGCCCACCGGTCCCCGCAGGCTTACCTTCAGGGAGCAGCGCGAACGGGAGGAACTGCCGGACATCATCGAAGATCTGGAGGCGCGAAAGCAGGAACTTTTCGCTGCCATGGCCGATCCCGAGCTCTACAAGACTGCAGGAACGGAGGTCGCACGACTGCAGACCCGGCTGGATGAACTGGAACGGGAGTTGGAGGCGGCCTATGCCCGGTGGGAACTGCTGGAAGAGCTGGCGCTTAAAGCCGACGGGTAATACTTGTCCCGACATCCCCAACGGAACCGTAACCTTCCGAACTATTGCGGGGCATTACCCGGATTTGCTTTACTTATGACGGCGGAGGAAAATAGGGACAGAGCTTTTTTATAAAGACGGGCCCGTTATACGCCCATTGGCATTCTTAACAATGCCTTATCAAAATCTCCCTGAAGATATCGTTTATTATCTTTCTGTCGTATAATGCTGGCGCTTACTTTTGCTTCATCTATTTCAAGGATGCTGAATGTCATGGGGTACCCTCTGTTTTCATGGTTGTGCATGTGACCCGGATTGATAAACACCATACCTTTTCTTTCCTCGATCTTCGCAATGTGTGTATGTCCGTACAGGAAAATATCCGTGTTTCTTTCGACGATAATCGATTCCGGTGTAATATCACTGGACAAATCGTTGTAATGTGATTCCGGCGTATGCGTAAGAAAGATCCTCCATCCTTCAACCTCGATAAATTTTCTGTTTACTATATTCGGATCGGGGTAGTAACAGGTATCCCATGTTCCAGGCACTCTGATAAGATCATACCCGTGCATTTCGAGAATAGAGGCATCGTCATAATAGTCACCGAGATGAATAACCATATCTATCTTTTCTGTTTTCAGATAATTTAACGTCCAGTCCATGGAGACGGGATCGTCATGGGTATCCGAGATTACCATAATTTTAGTCATTAAGAAGGTCCAATCCTTAATCGAAAAATGTCAAGTGGTTGGCATGGCTATTTGTTCATACATTCACCACGCCCAGGTTGTTTAGGGCGGCTGAGTATAAAAAAGGGGCAATACTGTGTCAAGTTCAAAATTCAGAATACCGTGCCCCGTCCCCAATTATTCACAATTTAAACTGTCAATAAAAAATAGACGCTATCCCTAATGAGAATTTGATTTGACAAATTATGGGTCTGATGGCATGAATTGCTTATTCAGATAAATGGAGATAAGAAATATGAAAGTATCTGGAGGGGGCAAATTACTATACCCAAGCCGCTCCGCTTGTCATTCCCGCCTGCGCGGGAATGACAGACTTTCAAGTAACTTAATTTACCAAAATATATATAACTAACTAATATAATGATATCGTTTGATGCATATGTAGGGTGGGGATTTATTCCCCACCGTCTTCGGTGGCATATAAAATGCCACCCTACAATATTATAAATGTAAAGTCGGTTTTTATTCCCGACAACTATAAACAAGTTACTTCCCATTACGATGCCGCAAGGTGGCATAGTGGAGCTTTTTACGAATGGATAAATTTTCATGATTAAACTTCTTCATACAGCCGACCTTCACCTCGGCATTAGATTTTTGGGGTTCGGAGAAAAGGGGAAAGAACTCAGGCGGGCGGTTCAGGAGTGTCTTAAGAGAATCGTTGATCTGGCATTGAGAGAAAATGTTGATCTGGTTCTGATGGCCGGGGATCTTTTTGATTCGAATACGGTATCTAAAAAGCTTGTCGATTATGCTGTCGGTGAACTGAAGAGGCTTGGGGGCATTCCGATCTGTATCCTTCCCGGAACCCACGACAGTTATGACAGGTCGTCGGTTTACAGGCGGGTCGAATTTCAGGATGTTTCCAATATCCATATCCTTACGGATAAAATAACTTCTATTTCCTTCCCCGAGTTAGACCTTACCATCTACGGAAAAGCCAATCTTGCCAATACGGGCAGCGAAAGTCCCATCTCCGGTCTTATTAAATCTGATAAGATAAGGCATCACGTAGCCATGGCTCATGGTGAGATTGCCATCGAGGGAAAGTACGCCGGTGATTACTATCCAATTGAATTGAAAGATATTGCTGAATCAAAGATGGATTATATTGCCCTCGGTCACTGGCACCGTTTAATGGATTTTTCCCAGGGAGACGTGAAAGCCTTTTATTGTGGTGTGCCCGAGACGTTGAGTTTTGATGAGAGGGAGGATTCCGGTTGCGTCCTCCTTGTCGAGCTTGACGATTCAGTGGTGAATGTAAAAAAGGAGCGTGTGGGAAAATATGTCTGGAAAACACTGAATCTGGATATCGAGGATTACGATTCGGATGATGAGTTGATTGGTGAAATCAGCAAGAGTTCAGATACCGATGTCCTTCTCAGGGTCAATATAAGCGGCGTGCAAAGGCTGGAGATCGATTTTGATAAAGAGCACATAGCAGGTGGACTGGAAGATAAATTTTTTCATGTCGAGATGAGATGGGATGATCTCAAGATTGTTCCAGACAGCCTGTCGCTGGATGCCTATCCGGAAACGACTGTCCCTGGGCAATTTTTACGGCTTATGCTGAAGAGAATAGAGGAATCGGATGAAACAGAAAAACCGGTTTTGCAAGAGGCGCTGCATCTTGGTTTTGCGCTTTTGAAGGGTAAAGAGGTCAGTCATCAGTGAAACTTGAGAGATTAAAAATCAAGGGATTCAGGAATATAGCCGACTTCAGCCGGGAAATCGGCAACGGCCTGATCCTTTTCAAGGGGCCGAACGAGGCGGGCAAGTCCTCCCTCATGACAGCCCTTTTTTATCTCCTGTTTCATGATCCCAAGTCTACCGCGGGGGTGTACAAAAGTTCCAGGAACTGGAGAAGGGAAACCCTTTACCAGCTTGCCCTTGATTTTGAGCACAATGGTGACAGCTTCCTTCTGGAAAAAGATTTCAACAAAAAGGCAGGGCTTTTAAAAAACATTACCACGGGGGACGAATGGTCGGATAAATCCAAGATAAACAACAAGTTAGCCGACATCCTCGGCTTTTTTCCGAGGATGTCTATAAAAGCACAGCCTGTGTCTTTCAGGATGAACTTCATGCCATAAACTCTGGTCAGAAAGAGCTCAGGTCTCTGTTGGAGAGACAGATTTCAGGAACCGATGAGGTGGATACGGAAGATGTAGTTAGAGAGCTGAAAAAGCGGACGGAAGATTTAAAGAAGGGGATGGATCGGCCTGCCCCCAAGAACCCCGGAATAATAAGGGTCTTGACTGATGAAATAGAAGAAATCGAAGACCGGAAGAGGGAGATCAGTGAAAACGTATTAAAACTTAAAGAGGCAAGAGGTGAAATTCAGGAAGTTTCAAAAGAGCTCGATGATCTGGAAGGATCTTTGAAGTTAAAGAAAGAAACCCTGAACAGAACAAGGCAGTTTGTCAGGGCTAAAGAGAGAAAAGATGCCCTTAGTCAGTCATTAGACAAGATATCGGCCGATCTGGAGAAATTGAGTCAGGCGGAAGAAAAAATCGGTAAATTGGGGCCGGATCTTGACCGGCAGAAAAACAGTCTCAAACAAAAAGAAGGAGACCTGGAAAGGTGCAGGAGGGCAAAAAAGGTCAAAGCTGACAAAGAATCCTGGGAAAAGGAATTGGCTAAAAAGATAAATGTACAGGGGGAAGCGAAAAAGACCTTACAGGATATCGAGGAATTGAAGAAAAAATTGGCGGGAATTCCATCTTTGTCCTTTCAAATTCTCAAAGACCTCAAAAAAACAAAAAACGACATTTTTCTTCTTGACAGGAGCACGGCGGAAAGGGCCATGCTTTTGAAGATAAACTGGGATGCACGTGTCCCCTTTTCTCTTAAAACAGAGGATGGATTGATAAAAGAAGGGATGTCTGAACCTAATGAGGTGATCGAGGAAAGGGCGAGAAAGGAAATCTTCATTGATATCAAAGGTATAGCAAAAATAACCGTTTCCGCCCAAGATAAAAATCTGGAGGAGGATTTAAAAAAATTAAAGGTGAATAAGGAGTTTTTGAAAGAAAAATTAGGTCAATATGGTTGCAACTCCCTGGAAGAACTGGATGCCATTTATGTTCAAAGGGAGCGGATTGAAAAGGATATTGGGGATAGAGAATTCAAGTTAAAGGTAAGGCTTGGATCTGAGACTTGGGAGACACTTGATAAGGAAATTAAGGGCCTGAAGATTAAAGTGGAGGAGATAGAACAACACTTGGATGAGTTAAAAGATTTTATAATAAGCGATGAGAACTTTGAGGTTAAAGAAGGGGAAGTGCTATTTCTGAGAGAGAATGTCCGCAGCCTTGAAGCGGAGATAAACGAAAATCAGGGTACCTTAAAGGCTTTCAATAAAGAGAATCTTGTTAAGGAAAAAAAGGACCTGGCACGTGAGATATATGTAGCAGATACTCTGCTGGATGACTTGAAGAATTTTGGAGCCAGCGGAGAAGAGTTGATGCAAAGAGAGACTGAAATGGAGAAGGTGGAAGAATCGGTTTCAAAGCATAAGATTGAAAAAAGGACATTGGAAAATATCCTGAAGGATGACAGGTATGGCCAAGAGGACATTGTCGGTCTGGAGGAAAGGATCGATCTCCTGAAGAAGAGATTGGAAAGAATGAGGCTAAGGCTTGCGGCCTATGAAACTATTGGAGAGGTTTTATCGGAGGCCCGCCAAAAGGTTATTGAAGAGGTGTTTGGTGATATTGATAACAAGATTGGCGAATATTTTTCCGTTATTACAGCTGGAAAATATGATAAAGTTTCATTGTCAAGAGATGATTTCAGGCTGACGGTTTATAATGACGATAAAGGGGGCTGGATAGATCCGGATACGGTGGAATTGTCTGCGGGTGCCAGAGATCAGCTTTATCTGGCTGCAAGGCTGGCCATGGCAGACTCCGTAACAGAGGCGAATTATCTGCCGATTATACTCGATGATCCTCTTGTTCATTTTGACGAAAAACGCCGTCTGAATGCTATTAATTTGTTGAAAATGGTTGCAAAAAGCCGGCAGGTACTTGTTTTTTCCTGCCATGATTATTATGATAATGATGTAGATCAGAAGATTGAATTATCGTCGTAAGCTTCACGCATTCGTAAAAAGTCCAAAGCTTGTCACTCCCACGGAAGCGGGAACCTATAACACCTTACAATAACTGGATTCCCGCCTACGCGGGAATGACAGAGAGGAACGAAATCCGACTTTTTACGAGTCCATCAAGCTTTACAACTGACATACTATGGTAATTAACATGTGTATGTGTTAATTGAACCGGTAATGGGTGCATTTTAAACTATTTTGGAGGATATAGATGAATATTAAGACTGAAAATAAGAGCAGAAAAACCTTTTTTACGGTTTTGTTTGTTTTTCTAATAGGGTTTTTTGTTGTTTCTACGATAGGAGTTGTACGCTTTTCTTATATTTCTCAGGAACCGGTTGTGAGAGATGCTTATGCTGCTCCATCAGGAGAGAATATAAGGCCACCTTTTTCCTTTGCTGATTTGGCCGAGAAGTTAGAACCTGCTGTGGTTAATATTCGCACTACGAAGGTTTTCAGTAGAGATAGCATGAAAGGTTTTATGTCACCTTTCATGGATGAGTTTCCTTTTGACAGGTTTTTTGGGGGAGACGAATTTTTCAGGAGGTTTTTCAGGGATAGTCCGGAAAGGGAATTTAAGCAGAAGAGCCTCGGGTCCGGTTTTATTATTAGCAGAGATGGTTACATATTTACCAACAATCATGTTGTTGAGAAAGCTGACGAGATAATAGTTAAACTCTCAAATGGGAAGGAATATGATGCCAAGATAATAGGTGCAGATGCGAAGACAGATATTGCGCTGATAAAGATAAAACCGACAAACAGCTTGCCTGTGGTTCAATTTGGTGATTCCGACAAATTGCGGGTAGGTGACTGGGTTATTGCAATAGGAAACCCCTTTGGTCTCGGGCATACGGTAACTGCAGGGATTGTCAGTGCCAAGGGCCGTGTTATCGGTTCAGGCCCCTATGATAATTTTATTCAGACGGATGCCTCCATAAATCCCGGGAATAGCGGAGGTCCCCTCTTTGACCTGCAGGGGAAGGTTGTGGGGATTAATACGGCGATAATTGCCCGTGCACAGGGGATAGGGTTTGCCATACCTGTAAATATAGCCAAAGAAATTATGGCCGATCTTAAAACGAAAGGGAAAGTAACACGCGGCTGGTTTGGGGTTTCGGTACAGGAGATTACGGAAGACCTTGCAAAGAGTCTCAAGCTAAAGGACACGAAGGGTGCCTTGATAAGCGATGTTTTTGAGGGAGATCCCGCGGATGAAGCAGGTATAAAGGCGGGCGATATTGTTGTTGAGATTAACAATAAAGAGATAAAGGACACGCGTGAATTGTTAATGATTGTTGCCTCGCTTCCCGTGGGGGAACGGGTAAAAGTGAAGATTTTGCGCGATGGGAAGGAAAAGAACTTTCAGGTCGTGATAGCGGAGCGGAAAGAGCGTGAAGAATTAGCCAGCAAAGAAGGACAGGTTAAAGAATATTTCGGGATGACGGTTCAGGGGATAACACCGGAGATTGCTGAACATCTTGGGCTTGCTGATACGAAAGGGGTTATTGTTAGCAATGTGAAGGAGGGGAGTCCCGCAGATGATGCTGGGGTAAGATCAGAGGATATCGTTCTTCAGGTAAATAAGGTGACAATTTCTTCTATGAAAGATTATTTGAAAGGGATTTCCAAGAAGGGTGCGGAGAATAGTTGCTTGCTTTTGATGAAAAGAGGGAAGATGAAGTTCTTTGTGGTTATTCGTAAGTAACTACTCAGGTATGAGCAGTTACAAGGCACAAAGTACCAAAGGCACAAAGAAAGAAAAGCAGAACAGTTTCATTCATTTTATTGGTTAACTAATGTGAACCAATAGGACAGTTAGTAGCGCAGGGCTTTAGCCCTGCTACGCTGTGTCTTTGAGAGCTTTGAATTGAACAGCGAGTGCATTCCCCGCTACTTGCGGCGGGGTTAGCGAGCGAATAAAAAATAAACATTTTCCTTAACAATCGGAGATTCCCCGCAACTTGAGACTGTGTCATAATTAAGTAGTTCTTTGACAAAAGAATATAAGGAACAGAAGTAAA
>JAUVKS010000155.1 GCA_030596145.1 Pseudomonadota bacterium
GCTGGAAGAGAGTATAATGACCCTTACAAGTGGCAAGCTATTTATAATGCCAACAAAGAGTTAATTAAAGATCCTCATTGGATTTACGTAGACCAGGTATTTATCATTCCTTTGGTGGATTGATATTCCTGGAATCAGGTAATTGAATTGAACAGCGAGCGAATAAAAAATAAACATTTTCCTTAACAATCGGAGCTTCCCCGCAATCTTGCTGCGGGGAAGCTCTAATATCGAATTTTTCTTCTCTAAAAGTCGGATTTCCCCTCCCCTATCGTAGATCCGCCGTTTTTCTGGCGGAATGGGAGGGGATAAAGGGGAGGGGGATGTAACCGCATGAAATGTTGTTGTTTTCACCCTCACCCCAGCGCTCTCCCATTGGAGACTGTGTCGCAATCCTTTTTTGTCATTGCGAGCGACCGGAGGGAGCGTGGCAATCTATATGCTTTCAATGTCGTGTGCGATTGCTTCGGTCGTTTCACTCCCTCGCAATGACAATCTAAATCCATTCCTCCCTTATTACCTCAGGTCTGATCCGTAGTTTTTTAGCATCAACGATTTCACCAGATAAAAAATCTTCTTGACAATAGAACGAAAGTTCTATTAGCTTGGAAAGTGCTGAAGGGGAATCTAAAAAGTCGAGGTTTTTTGAATGAGAGGAAAAAGGACCACCAGAAGCGTTGAAAAAGAGATCACAAAATTTTTTCGTGGGAACCGGCGGATGCCAACCTATTCTGAGATGGTAGACCTTCTGGGTGTTCGTTCCAAAAGTGTGGTCAACTTCTGGGTAAATAAGCTTTTAGCGGAGGGTATTGTGGAAAAAGATGCCAAGGGCTTTTTAAAACCGATACGTAAGTCTTTTCCTTTGCCTATAGTGGGAGAAGTTCGCGCGGGATTTCCTTCGCCTGCCGAGGAGGAACTCAGGGATATTATCTCTCTGGACGAGTACCTCGTCGCCCGACCGGAATCTTCCTTTCTTTTGAGAGTCGACGGAGATTCCATGATTGGAGAGGGGATAAAGCCGGGAGATCTTGTAATTGTGGAAAAAGGAAAAGATCCCCAAAATGGAGATATAATCATTGCCGAAGTGGATGGAGAATGGACAATGAAATACTTTAGAAAAAAAGATGATCACATTGTTCTCGAGTCTGCTAACCCCGAATATCCTGCTATCAAACCAAAATCAGAACTGCGGATAGGGGGAATTATTATTGCTGTCATTCGAAAATATCATGGGTAGCGCTTCCGGAATGACGTTTCTGATTAAATCATTATTGACAAGTTTGTGAAAAGTCTGTCATTCCCGCGGAAGCGGGAATCCATGAACGGCTAACCACTTGAAAAGAACTGGATTCCCGTTTTCACGGGAATGACAAAATTGTGTATATTTCGACTTTTTGCGAACGCATTATTATTGATAGTTTTCGATTTACAAAAACACCATCTTGCGAGGCAACTTTTTGGACAAACATATCTTCAGCGTACATTCGTGGCCCCGGGCAATCCTCCATGTCGACGGAGACGCATTCTTTACCTCCTGCGAGGAGGCGATTCACCCCGAATTAAAGGGGAAACCCATCATTGCAGGTGGAGAGCGGGGAATTGTAGCCTGTGCCAGCTATGCCGCCAAGAAGCTGGGAATTAAACGGGGAATTCCCCTGCACCTGGCAAGAGAAATCTGCCCGGATCTTATTATTCTTCCATCTGATTATGAAACCTACAGTCTTTTCTCAAGACGAATGTTTAATGTAGTGAGGTGTTTTACACCCCAGGTAGAAGAGTACTCTATCGATGAAGCCTTTGCGGATATAACAGGTATGCGAAGGGCGCTGCATTCTTCCTATGAGAAGATTGCCCTCACAATCAAAAAGAGGATTGAACGTGAGTTAGGCATAGGTGTAACCGTCGGCTTGAGCATCACAAAGGTTTTGGCCAAGGTTGCTTCTAAGCATGACAAACCGGACGGTCTTACTGTAATCCCTGGCAGAAGTATTTCCCATTATCTGGCCGAACTTCCAGTTGAGACGATATGGGGAATCGGTCATGCTACGACAAATTACCTGTGGAAACTGGGCGTCAGAACCGCTCTGGGGTTTGCCAGGCTTCCCGAAGAAAAAGTCAAAAAGCATCTCACAAAACCTGGTGTGGAAATATGGAAAGAGCTTCGTGGAAAGTCCGTATACCCGGTTTCATCGAAAGAGAAAAGCACTTATGCCTCCATCAGCAAGATGAAAACCTTTGCCCCTCCGACAAAAAATAGAGAATATCTTTTCGCGCAACTTCTGAGGAATCTTGAATCGGCATGCATCAAGGCAAGGCGCTATTCATTAGCCCCAAGGAAAATAGCTGTCATCTTAAAAGAAAATGATTTTCATGTAAGTGGAAACGAAGCAAAACTCAGCCGTCAATCAGCTTATCCCCTCGAGCTTTCCGGTCTCCTGCGAAAGCTTTTCGACTTCCTTTACCGAGAAGGGAAACTTTACCGGGCAACAGGTGTTGTCCTGCTGGATCTGATTGAAGATGTGAATATTCAATATTCTTTGTTTGAAAATTCCTTAAAAATAGAAAAGATCGGGCAACTTTATAAAGCAGCCGACACCTTAAGCAGTAAGTATGGAAAGCATACGCTTCATCTTGGTGGATCTCATCCTATTGATCAACTTGGGAAGGGGAGACGTGGAGTTCCTACGGTGAGGGAGCAAATTCGCTTCCCCGGTGAAACCAGGCGAAAGCATCTGGGCCTGCCCATCCTTCATGTGAAGGTTTAGAAGGTGTCAGTTATTTTTCATTGCCTGAACCTGAAACCTGTAAAGGCCGAGTCCTATCAAGAGGGCGAGACCCGCCGCAAAGAAGAGTGCCCGGAAGCCTGCCCACTGCCCGATGTAGCCCAACATAATAGATCCGATAAATGCCCCGGTATCGATTCCGCCTGTGAAGATACCCGTGATCTTTCCACGGATATTGATGGGTTCGTCGCGTATTGCCAGTGAGTTCAGACATGGGAAGAGAAATCCGTGTCCACAGCCCGATACCAGACCCGAAATGACCAGAATCATGTTTCCTCCCAGGAAAATCAAGATCAGAAGACCTGCGCCGGTCAGGACCAGGGCATAGGGGATGATGCGGTCTTCCCCAACTCTGTCCGCAAGCCTTCCTCCAAAAAACCTTGTCAGGATTGCCGCCCCTGAATAGGAGATATAGTAGAGAGAGATGAATGCGATACCCCTTTCCTCGGCAAAGGGGGAGACAAAACTGCCGGAGGCTGCCAGGCCGAACCCAAAGATAAGGGCAAGAAGGGCCACGATCAATACCTTTCTCTTTAGCATAACGGAGAAGAAGGGCTGGCTCGGCTCATGTGGGACACGTACAAAAGATTCGGGTATGAAGAGGTGGATCAAAAAGCCAAGAGTCGCCATTCCTGTGGCGGCAAGAAAGAAGATGGAAAAGCCGAATTCATTGATTATTAATTCACCAACAGCGGGTCCGATGGCCAGCCCCATGAGTCCCGTGGCTCCAAACATGCCGATTCCTTCGTTCAGACGTTCCTCAGGAACAATATCAGCGATATAGGTGAATGAGGCTGTAAAGCAGATGGCCAATCCTACACCATGTAAAATGCGGACAAGAATGAGGGGAAAATAGAAGCTGGACAGGTCACCTCGGAAAAAGAGATACATGACGGGGACGACGCTCATGATAATGCACCCAATGGTGTAGCTTTTCTTCCGGCCGATCCGATCGACCATGTCGGAAATCCAGGGACGGCAGAGGACAGCGGAGAGAGCGAAGACACCCATAATAATACCTATGTCTGACTTGGAGCCTCCATGGTTTATGATGAAAAGGGGAAAAAGGAAGAAGGCGCCAAAACTTGATACGTTAAACAGGTTGGCAAATGACATGGTGATAAATGGCGAACTGTATGGCATGTAGACCTTTTATGAACGCTTTTTCAGCTTGAGTGGTTATGAGGAGAAAAGGGTTGCAATCAAAAATTAGGGCTTAACCTGTTATGGTTAAGCCTTTGATTTCTTTGGTACCCCCGGCGCGATTCGAACGCGCGACACACGGATTAGGAATCCGATGCTCTATCCTACTGAGCTACGGGGGCACATGTGAATAAAAGTAAAAAGGCTTTAACATTATTTAAAATGTGTGTCAATACTCCTGCGGAACCCAAATCCAAGGTTGGCAACCTTAACTTAAAGGCTTCTTATCTGGGTGCAAAAGGTTCAACCAGAAAATTCCAACAAAGAAATCTGTTGCAGAACCTGCTTGATGAAAACTGTGTGTGTGATTGTCTTGCAGATTAACAGATAATTGCTTTACCTTGTTTATCGATCATCTCAGTCAGACCTTGTGCGTCCCTTTTATTTATTAGTCCTTTCAGCTCAGATAAAGTTTTTTCATAGATACCAAGGATTTTATCGATGTCTGGATTTGAGGTAATTATTTCGGCATACAGTCTGGGGTTGTTCCCGAAGATTTTTTTAAGTATATCGATTTTTGTATTGAAGATAGGTGTGGCAAAATCTTTCAGCTCTGAAAGATCTGCCCCAATTTCACTTATAACCATCCCCATGGTAATTGTATTCAGATGATTCAAGCCCTGAACAATTGCCATCAACTTATCGTGTTTCACTGGTGTTGACTCAACGACATTTGCACCGTTCCTTTTCAGGATTCCCTCAAGCCAGGCAAGCCACTTCTCAGTCCTCGCAGGGCAGATGACCACATTATGTCCGGCAAGTGTATCAATATCAGGTCCGAAGAGGGGATGTGTTCCTATAACCTCCGATACGGAATAATCCAGCATGAATTTCACCGGTTCTGCTTTCAGGGAGGTAAAATCCATCAATAAAGTTCCCTCCCTCATGTGTGGGCCGACCTGTTCTATGATCTCGCAGGTGACCCCTATAGGTACACTGACGATGACAACATCGCATCTTACGGCCATGGCCGGTATATCCATTCCTGTCCTTCTGCCGGATACATGGACAGTATAACCTTCACTCTTAAAAAAATCGGCAAACCACCTCCCGATACCGCCGGTGCCGCCGATGATTCCTATTTCAAAATTTTTCATAAAAAACAACCTCACTACCCCCGTA
>JAUVKS010000079.1 GCA_030596145.1 Pseudomonadota bacterium
CACGAACTTCGCGGAAACAAAGGTTGTCACGGCAAAGGAATGGTAGTGGATACCGGAGGTTTCCTTTATAACTTTTGCTTGCTTTCTTGGGAAAAGGGTGTTGCCTTATGTTAAAAGGACGAAAAGAATTAATTGTACTGACCCATAAACTGTTGGACATTTTCCTGACGGCCACTGCCTTCATTGGGACCTATTTCATCAAAAAATACCTCTTCCCTGAACCCTTCCGCGGTCTGGCTGAAACACCCAACTATTACATTATTCTGCTTATGGTCATTATCGTCTGGTATGTACTCTTTAGCCTCTTTAACCTATATGCCTCTTACAGAAGACGAACTTACGCCCAGATATTCTGGAACATGATTATGGCTGTGTCTACCGGAATGATCATCTTAGCTTTCTCTATCTTTATTTTCAAAATAGCGGATGTGAGCCGTATTATGATGGGTCTATTCTTCCTGCTCAACATTGGATTGCTCGCCTTCAGCAAGTGGATTGTTTACAAGAGCCTGACTCACTATCATCATAAAGCATTCAACATTCGAAACATCATCATCATTGGATACAAAGAAAGAGCAAAGGACGTTATCAACGCAATAGAAAAATCAGATGGGTACAGGATTCTGGGATGTCTTGATATAAACGAAGACGCGCTCAACAAAGAGGTCCAAAATGGTATTCACGTTATTGGAACGGTTGATCACCTGGAAAAAATCTTAACTGAAGAGGTTGTAGATGAATTAATTTTTGCCATGCCTTTAAGGGAAGTAGAGGACATTGTTAAGTATATAATTGTAGCCGAGGAAATAGGTGTCGTGGTTCGCATCATCCCTGACTGGTATCTCTATAATATCATGTATCAGCCAGGGATTGGCACCGTTAAGTTTGAACCATTTCTGAAGCTTCCTACCATGGTATTGACCATCACCCCGTCCAGGCAGGAGGAACTGCTCATAAAAAGCGCCTTCGATTACATATTTGCCTGTATATTAATGGTTTTGTTTATGCCTCTTTTTTTGGTCATTTCCTGTGCCATCAAGCTCTCCTCAAAAGGATCGGTTCTCTTCAAACAGAAACGCTACGGGCTCAACGGTCGCAGTTTTTTACTATATAAATTCAGGACCATGGTGGCCGATGCCGAGGCAAGACGACAGGATTTGGAAGCATTGAATGAGACAGACGGACCGGTGTTCAAGATTAAGAAAGATCCTCGTATTATCCCCTTTGTCGGTACCCTGCTGCGAAAGACCAGTTTAGACGAGTTGCCTCAGTTGATCAACGTCCTCAAAGGTGAGATGAGTCTTATTGGCCCCAGACCACCCATACCTGCCGAGGTGAAAGAGTATGAGATCTGGCAGAGAAGACGACTTTCCATGAAGCCCGGCATAACAGGCCTCTGGCAATGCACTCCCAGGAGAAACGAGGTCAGTTTTGAAGACTGGGTTAAGATGGATCTTTCCTATATTGACGACTGGTCGTTGTGGCTGGACTTTAAGATATTGTTGAAGACGGCTAAAGTGGTGTTTATTGGAGCGGGGAGGTGATTGAGCTCATAGCTCATAGCTCATAGCGCATGGGGTAGAGGTGGTAGCTCATAGCTGATAGCTCAAAGCACAGAGTGCAAGGCGCATGGGGCAGAGCGTGAGAGCTTTGAAAAAAGCGCCCTTTCTGTCATTCCCACGAACGTGGGAATCCATAAGGAGTTGAAAGCTCAAAGGTGAAAGCATACAAGCTCAACGGGCCTATTAAATTGGTTCAAGATATAATGAAAAAAGCGGTAGGAGGATAAAATCATGTTAAATATGGAGGAATTACTTTCAAGAATCACAGTCGATCCCAAAGTCATGCTGGGTAAGCCGACTATTCGGGGTATGAGGATTACAGTGGAGCAAATCTTACGGGCGCTTGCAGGTGGTATATCGGAACATGAATTGCTCCAGGAATATCCGGAGCTTGAGAAAGAAGATTTTCAGGCAGTGTTTGCATATGTGGCTCATTTGGTAGATGAAGAACAAGTATTTCCTATTGAGATGACAGCATGAGTTCGTCCGAATTGAAATTTCTGGTTGATGTTGGTGTTAGCAAACAAGTCGAAGAATATTTGCAGGAGCAAGGATATGATACAAAAACTGTGAGAGCCATTGATTCGCGGATGTTAGACCAGGAAATCATTAGTCTGGCTGCTTCCGAGGATCGGATGGTTATTACGTTGTAAGTGATATTTTGAGAAATCATTCGGATCAGATGAAGGACCATTTTTGTGTATTTCAAAACAACAAGTTTCGAGTCAGAAGAATAAAGCGGTAGTTTGCAATTGAAAAAATGAAGGTGAACTATGATAAAGATGAGATTTTTGAAAAACGCGCTCTTTCTGTCATTCCCACGAACGTGGAAATCCATAAGGAGTTGAAAATACTGGATTCCCGTTTGCACGGGAATGACCATTTAGACTATTTAGGGCAAAATTCAAAGCTCTCGTGTAAAACCCAACCCTACAATACTATATTCGCTTAATTCCATTAGGTTGTAGGGTGGTATTTTATATGCCACCGAACGCGGTCGGGTGTAAAACCCGACCCTACAATCCAAAATTCTCACACAGCAGGATTTCAATTGATAAGAAAAAAGGGGTTAGCGGAATTCCGCTAACCCCTTTAGTTTTTCTCTGGTGGGCCCTGCCGGGATCGAACCGGCAACCTACTGATTAAGAGTCAGTTGCTCTACCAGCTGAGCTAAGGGCCCACAGGGTCAGTTCTGGCACGCCCGGTAGGATTCGAACCTACGACCAACAGATTCGAAGTCTGCGACTCTATCCAGCTGAGCTACGGGCGCACAGCCTTATTTTGAGAGTTTCGCAAAACTCTATTTTTTGGGGTGAGTGAGGGGACTTGAACCCCCGGCTTCCGGGGCCACAACCCGGCACTCTTACCAACTGAGCTACACCCACCATTTATTCTGGCACGCCTGCGGGGATTCGAACCCAGGACCTACGGATTAGAAGTCCGTTGCTCTATCCAACTGAGCTACAGGCGCATAATAATATATAAAAAGACCGCTCCTAATAAACCCTTTAGAAAATTTTGTCAAGGTCAATTTAAGCGCCTAAAGAATGAATATATATTTTTAACTTTAGATCACTTTAGGCACTTCAAACTTTAGGCACTTATCTGACATAACCCGCTATTCCATCATACTTATAGCCTCTTTCGGAACATCCCTCTCCTTTGGGATCAGTTGTATAAAAATAAACTCCAGAAGAGAGATTGAACCAGCGATACAGTTCCTTTGTTCTTGGAAGCCTTATGGTTGCAATATTCCCTATCGCCCCTTCAAAGACATATCCTCCCAGGGATTTTCCTCCTCCGTCCTTCTCACAAGAATAAAAGTGGTCTCCTTTTGATGGGTTGTACCATCTGAAGAACGAGATTGTACCCGGTGTACCCTTACTGAAAAGCCTGAAGGCGATCCCCTGTTTCTTATACCCTTCAAGGAAATCCTGGTCTTCAAGCTCAGGATTTGCCGTGAATAAATAATCGGATCCTCTGACGTAGCGATAAATATTCAGTGTTTTTGAAACTTCATCCTTTGAAACCTGAAGAGATACCATCACAACCGCCGCTCCCCCATTAGAGCTGAATAGTACATTCTCACTATAATATCCCGACTTCAATCCCCGTGAGTTAATCATAATATTGACATAATCCGTTTCTTTAGTCGTTGTACCTGTATCGGGATTAATTTTCATCCAGCCGGGACTTCCCTTCATTATATCCTTACTGTAAACCCTTATCCCTTCGATCACCACGTATCCCTCGTGACTGACTAACGTCAGAACATGCTCTCCTTCTTCAAGACCTTCCGCCACCAGAAATTCTTTTCTTTCCTTTTCCTCAGAAAGACAGTCAATCTCCTTCATTAATTTATCATCAATATATGCTGCCAGTTTTCCTCCATCGAAGTCCCTCCAGACAAATACAGCAACACCGGTTCCCGAAAAGCTATATTTCAATATATTATCTTTAGCATAACTGTAAGGATAGCCCTCATCCTCAAGCCACACTCCAGAAACATCAACGGAGTCCTTCAAGCGAACTGGTACCGTATAAGTCCCCTTTCCACGGGCATCTTCACTTGAAAGGGATATATATCTTCCCTTTTTCAACGGCATGCCGGCAAATGTTTTACGGTTCCGCTGCAACCTGGCCTTCCACTTCAGAACATCTTTGCCCTCATTTCTTAGTTTGACCTTTCTGACCAACTGTTTGCCGGGTTCAATAATCCCTACATCCATCCCGAGAGGTTCCACTTTTATAGAAGGAGTTGATTCCGCCTGAGTAACCTCAAATTTCAGAAAAACTCTCCTCATTCCACCATCAGACGTCAACTTTATCATCTCTCTATGATTTCCAGCGGACAGGTTCTTTACATAGGTCACAAAATTACCCCCAGATTCCAGCCTCAACTGAATCGGATACAACTCAAAATCTTCCCAGCTCTCCTCATCATCCTTTTTCAAAGATTTGAGATAAATCCGTAGCTTGCGGGGGGTATTGCGCATAACACTCGACAGCTTCCTCTTGCCGCTTAAAGACCACCCTGAAGGTCCATTGGCAGACCAATTCAGAATTCCCGAACCAAAATTTTTTAAAGAAAACACCCCCTTAGTGCTTTCCCCCGGACCGATAGCACCAAGATCTATCTCCCTGGGAGACACCGCCAGCACCGGCCGGGCTATCCCCTCCTCAACCTCCACCCGAGCAATACTGCTTACCATACCTCCCCTGATCTTTCTGATTTCCGTTTCCCCTGTTTTTTTCGCCACAAAGACAGGTTCATCATACAAAAACTTCCCCACAGAGGGATCGGAAACTACCCACTGACCATCTGAAGACTCCGATAAATCTGTCCTGCTACCATCAGACCAAATCCCTACTGCCCCGAATCTCCTTTTCTGTCCCGTACGGACCTTGATAGAAACGGGAGTAATAAATATATATTCAAGGGAAACCACTTTCATAAGAACCTCAATTTCTTTCCTTTCCACATCTGAGGTTACAAAAATTGTCCCCTTATATTCCCAATCCGGAAGATCAACCGTATATGCCGTAATGGTAACGCTATCGGTTTCCCCTCTGTTCAATTTCTCCAGCAAACCTTCCCTCTCCGCTCTCCAGGTATCATAAGAAACCGGTTTTGTTTCCGGTGGGAGTTGGTCCATCTTCTCGTCACCATATATATCGATCGGTTCAGGTATATTTTTCATCCACGCTTCCAGCCATAAGGCATAGGCATCCCGGGAAAAATCATGGTTTGCCACCAGCCAGGGAGCATCACTTCTAATCTCCCAGCTAAGATCCCCCGAACCGATATTCTTAATGGATATGGAAAACTCCTTACTTTTGTTCCCTTCCACATTTCCAAGATCTATCTTAAGGGGTGATACTTTCAGCACAGGCCGGGTTGCGGGCTCTACCCGAACTTTCACACCACTGCTCCTGATCTTGTGCAGTCTGGCAAAGACAAGAGTGCTCCCTGCAGCCTCCACGGTAAGCATCCCCTTATCAGCATCAGCAAACCGCCCTATCTTGCGATTTACCGATATCCACTCTACCTCATCAGTGATATTCCTCTCTGAGCCGTCAGAATACAGACCAACGGCCTTGAAAAAGCATTCTGACCCCACCTGCAGGAGTCTTGCTTCCGTCTCAATCTTGATCGTTTTCAACGTCACAGGACCGGGGCTGTCTGCCCCCATGAGGGTACACGGACTGATAATCAACAAAATAATTAGAAAGGTAAAAATTCGTCTAAACATAAAATAACACCTGTTACTGTAGGGTCGGGTTTTACACCCGACCGCAAACGGTGGCATATAAAATACCACCCTACTCAAGGTTCCTGTTCTGGACTCTGAACTGAAGTTTTTAACCCAAAGACGCGAAGAACGCAAAGATTTTTATTGACACTTTTCAATTAACCGTTTTCCCTGTGGGAATAAATTGGGGACCCTTGTCTTTCACAAATACAAAGAGGACTGTTGAAAGAGCGGCAAGCGTGAAACCATACAAAAAGGTCGCTTCCGGATTTATTTTATCCCACAGCAACCCCGCGATATATCCGCCCGGAAGCGCTACCATTCCTATGGCCGCGTGAAATGTACCCAGCGCTGTCGCCCTCAGATTCTCCGGTGCCAGATCGACTACGAAGGCTCTCTGGACACCATCGATGAGGGCATAAAAGATTCCATAGAACACGAAAAATACTATAATACTGTAAATACCCGAAGTGAACATCAGACCAATGGAAGTAACGGCAAATATCAGATAACCTGTAACCAGGACAGGTTTTCTTCCAAACCTGTCCGATAATATCCCCGAAGGTATCGAGCATAACGTGTAAACGACGTAAAACAACACATACATAAGAATTGCAGTACTGTCCGTTAATCCAACGTCCTTCGCCCTTAACAGTAAAAAGGCGTACCCGAAATGACCCAATGCAAATACTGAGGACGCGACAATAAACAACCTTAAATTCACAGGCAATTCTCTAAAACTGGTTTTGACAGGCTTCGCTTTAGTTTCCTCTTCAACGAGCACATTTTTTTCTCTAACAAACAAAACAACTACTACCCCAACTATTGCAGGTATAAATGCGAACAGAAAAATGTTTCTATATCCGAAAATCGGAAGGAGCAAAAAAGCAAGAACGGCACCTAAAATCGAACCGAGACCATCCATAGCCCTGTGAAATCCGTATGCCCTGCCCCGCACACTCTCGTCACTAGATTCAGCAACGATTGCATCCCTTGGAGCGGTTCTCAAGCCTTTACCAATTCTTTCTATGATCCTGATGAAAAGGACAAAAGACCAGACATGAGCAAAAGCAAATAGTGGCTTCGTTATGGATGAAAGGGAATAACCAAACAGAACAAAGGGCTTTCTCTTTTTAATTTTATCTGACCAGTAGCCGGATACAACTTTCAAGAGAGAAGCGGTTGTTTCCGCGGCGCCTTCAACGACACCAACCGCACAGGCACCGGCACCTAATACAGTGGTTAAGAACAGGGGAATCAATGGAAAGACCATCTGGCTGCTGAGATCGGTCAATAAACTGACTACTCCCAATATGAATATGTTTCGGGTAACACCCCCGAAGATGGTGGTTTGCCCGTTCTTATTCACCTTTTCCCTCCACGACCTCACAGTATAATTCCCTTATCTTTGCCTTAACCTTTGCGAGTTGCTCCGTTCCGTCCGGGGTAATTCGGTAGTACTTGCGCTGCTTGTGGTTAACCGTTCTGCTCTCGGAAGTCAAAAGACCCCGTTTTTCCATTTTAGCAAGTGTGGGATAAAGTGTCCCGGGACCTAATGTATAGCCATGCCGCCCGAGTTCCTCAATCAGACCGAGACCGTAAACCTCCTCTTTTTCAGCATGATACAAAATATGAAGCTTTATAAATGCCAGGTCAATTTCTCTGATCATAGAAACCTCCTTATTATCCATAATCGATATCTACACATAATATCGCATACCGATAATGTCAAGTATTAAATGACGCTGAATATAAAAAAGATTTTTATTGACTCTTCTCGATTATCCGATATATCTTCCCTGCGAAATGAACAGAGATGACCTGAAATACTGGCTCGCCTTGAAATTTGTTGACGGCGTAGGAAATGTTGGCTTCAAAAACTTAACTGAGGCACTTGGTTCCCCTGAAAATGTCTTCGAGGCATCGCTAAATACCCTGAAAGCGATTCCGGGCATCCACCAGAAAACAGCCCTTAAAATCAAGGAATTCAAAGACTGGCAGAGAGTGGACAGAGAACTTGAGCTGGTCGACAAATCAAACGACTCCCTAATAACAGCAA
>JAUVKS010000171.1 GCA_030596145.1 Pseudomonadota bacterium
ATGACCTGCAACACCTTTTCCTTGTACAGGTCCTCTTCTACAGGACCATCTTCATCCTCAATACTATCAGCGATATTCTTTACTCGTATTTCTCCCCTCTTCAGTTTTTCCCCCATTTCCACCACATCTTTTACCAAAATGGGTACGCTAAAAATAGCGTCCATTACCTCTCTCTCCCCCTCTTCGACCTTCTTTGCGATTTCCACCTCCCCCTCACGACTTAACAAGGATACAAGTCCCATCTCTCGAAGGTACATCTTCACAGGATCACCGGTTTTAGGCAAAATAGGAATAGCGGCAAGATAATCACTCTCTTTCGAATCAACAGTTTCCTCCGTGATTTTTTTTATGACAATTTTGTCAACTTTATCAGCATCAATAATATCAATGTTTTTCTCACCAAAGAGAATAATAATATCATCTATCTGGTCCGAAGATATAACATCGGATGGCAACATATCATTAACATCGTCATAGGTTAAAAACCCCTTTTCTTCTCCTAATGTAACAAGTTTCCTCAATTCAACTGATTGTAGTTTTTCCCCCATCTCTGTTTCCCCCTGGAACAATATAAGTCAGCTTTCAACAATAATCCCGAGTTCAAAGTTTCGGGTTCCCTGTCTCGATTTTAACTTTGAACTTTAAACGCGGAACATAAAACTCAACAATGGCTGATAACTATAATCCTTTTTCTTCTTTTAATAATCTTTCCTTCTCCATTAAAAGCGTGCTCCATAATTTTTGATCATTCATTTCCTGGGCATTGACCAGCTTTCTATTTAAACTTTTACGTTCTCCCTTGTACCATTTTTGTTTTATTCTCTTCACTGAATCAGCAAAGACCCTGTCAAGAACCGTAGCGTCATAGGGACTTTCAGTCATTATCAACTTCAGAAGTCTCTCCTTCACTACACCATCTTCAAGACCATTTACGACGTCAGAAACATTAAGTTTTCCTCTCCTATTATAGGATTGTGCCAAGACATTTCCCAACTTTTTCAAATCCGCACTCATGAAATAATCCAGCACTTTTCCATCTACAACTTCCGGAATCTTATAAGGGTATTCAAGCACCAGATGGATAAGGCCAAGTTCTACCTCATCCACCCCTCCGGTCTTCTTTTTACTGAATACATCTTCTCCTGTAACTTTCCGTGGACTTAGCTTTCTGCTAATCTCTTTCTTCAGAAGTCCCTGATCAATACTTAATTTTTCCGAAACCCTTTTTATGAAAAGATTTCTTTGGATTGCATCATCAATATTCGAAATAAAAGACACCGCATCTCTTATAGAATCCAGATTTTCCTCAAAGATCTCCCCACCACCTATTACTTTTTCTATATAATAATCTACCATTGATTGGGAACTGGCAATAATCTCATCTAACGCTTCTTTCCCGAATTTCCTGACATACTCGTCAGGATCATGACCATCGGGAAGAACAACTATCCTCGTATGTAGATTTCCTTCAAGGAATAATTTCAGGCTTCGTTCCAGGGCATTTTTTCCACCTTCGTCGGGATCAAATATCACAACAAGGTTTCTTGTATATCTCCTGATCAAGGATACATGCTCTCTTGTGACTGCTGTCCCAAGGGTAGCAACAACATTGAAAATGCCGGAGCTTCGAAGCGACAGGAGATCCAAATACCCCTCAACAAGAATCGCATAATCCTTTTTTCGGATGTCGTCCTTAGTCTTGTCCAGACCGTACAGGATTTTCCCCTTCACATATATTGGAGATTCTGGAGAATTCAGATATTTCGGTTCACCATCACCAATAATCCTCCCGCCAAAAGCTACTACATTACCACCTATATCCTCTATAGGAAAAATTAACCTTCCCCTGAACCTGTCATAAAACCCCCCACTACTCCTCGGTATAATCAAACCCGCTTCTTCAACAAGTTCAAAAGGAATGTTTCTTCCTTTAAAAAACCCCTTTAGATGTTCCCATCCATCCATGGAATATCCGAGGTTAAACTCCTTTATTACAGAATCTTTTATCCCCCTCTCCCCGAGATATCTTCGCACCCGGTTTCCCGCTTCAGAAAAGAGATTTTTAGAGAAATGCCCTGCAGCCAGTTGGTTAACAAGCTTAAGTCCTTCTCTTAAACTGGTTTTTGCCTTCTCAGCACTACTTATACGCCTTGTGGTGATAACGACTCCCATCTTACCAGCCAGGTGTCTCACAGCCTCGGGAAAGGACATGTTGTCAATCTTCATCAAAAAGGTAAAAACATTTCCGCCTTCGCCACAACCAAAGCAGTAAAAGATTTGTTTCTCAGTATTTACAGTAAAAGATGGGGTTTTTTCCTTGTGAAAGGGACAGGAGCCAACAAAGTTTCTCCCTGCCTTCTTAAGAGTGACATATTCCGAAACCAGATCAACAATATTCGCCCTGCTTTTTATCTCATTTATCTTATCCTCGGGAATATGTTCCTTCAATTACTCTTCACCTTCTATGATAGGCTTAATGAATTAAAGTGAAGGTTCCACCGCTCGTAATACAGTAGATTCAAGTTGTGACTTAGATCCGACCCAAAATCATAAATTAGAATGTTCTAAACCTTGTTTCGAATTAATTAAACTAAAGTACTCACTTGAAGAGGAGGGTTTTTCTCACATCCCCCCAAGCAAGCTTCACATTTGACATTATTTGTTTATCCCTCAAGTAGATAACTTCGTCTTTACTTTTTCACTCACCATTTTTCCGTCGGCCCTACCAGTCAACCTCGGAATAAGCACCTTCATGACTTTTCCCATCTCCTTAATGCTGACTGCACTAACCTCCCCTATGGCCTTTTCAATCTCTGCTTCTATTTTTTCTTCCGACATCTGCTCAGGCATAAATTCCTGGACAACCTTAAGCTCCGCTTCTTCCTTCTCAGTCAGATCCGCCCTTCCACCCTTTCTGAACTGTTCTATCGAATCCTTTCTCTGTTTTACAATAGAGGACAGCATCTGTAGCAAATCCGCATCACTCAACTCCCCTTTTAATTCAATCTCTTTATTATGCAAGGTCGATTTAATCATGCGTATAGTAGACAACCTTATCTTATCTTTAGCCTTTGCGGCTGAAACCATTTCACTGTTAATTTTTTCCTTTAAACTCACAATATCACCTACCCCTCTATTTGTTTTTAGGTAGTTATAGCATTACCGCAGATGGCTGGGACTTATCCTGAAAGGTGTCCCGATTTAAGTGACTAAAGTAAACTAAAATAAAATGATTAAGATCCCTAATTTTAGGCACTTTAGCTTAATATAGGGCGTTTTCGCGATTTGTCAATTAATTATTGTTAGTTTAACTCATCCTTCAATTTTTCACCTCCCAAGACATGCACATGAAGGTGAAAGATTATCTGTCCTCCTTCTTTATTACAGTTTATAACTGTTCTGAATCCTTTTTCATCAATCCCCTTGATCTTCGCTACTTCCTGTGCAGCCGAAACCATGGCTTCAAGCACATCCATTTTCTCCGATGTTACATCCAGAAGAGTTGGTATATGCTCTTTTGGTATAATAATCACATGAACAGGAGCCATTGGGTTTATATCATCAAATGCCAGCACCTTTGCGGTTTCATAAACTTTACTGCTCGGTATCTCCCCATTGACAATTTTACAAAAGATACAATCCCCCATGGCATTTCCTCCCCAATCATAGTTCTGAGTTCCGAGTTCAAAGTTCTGAGTTACAGGTTCCGTGCTTCGATTTCAACTTTGAACTTTGAACTCGGAACTCAATGTTACCTTTATAGCATCCTCTAAACGCAAGGCACCGTTATAGAGGGCCTTCCCAATGATAACTCCAACTACACCAGACTTCTCAATCTCGAGCAGACTTTCAATATCATTAATGCTTGACACGCCACCAGATGCTATCACCGGAATATCCACAGATTTGGCCAGGTTTTCTGTAGCTTCTATATTTACGCCAACCTCCATACCATCCCTTTTTATATCAGTATACACAATTGCGTCCAAACCATACCCTTCATAGCTTTTTGCCACTTTCAGAATGGATTCGGTTGTTTTTTCCGTCCATGCCTCAACTGCTACTTTCCCATCACTTGCATCAATGCCGAGAATAATCCTACCAATATTAGCTTTGCATGCATTCTCAACAAATTTTCTATCCTTCAGAGCCACGGTCCCCAGTATAATTCGTGATAGACCCATATTGAAGTAATCTTCAAGGGTTCTCATGTCCCTAATCCCACCACCAACCTGAACAGGCACATCTACCTCCTGAACGATTTGTCTGATAACATCTCTATTCCGGGGAGACCCTGCAAGAGAACCGTCCAGATCAACGAGATGGATCCGTTTTGCCCCCTTTTCCTGCCACATTTTGGCAACCTCGACAGGATTGTCCGAATACACAGTTGCACGACTAAAATCTCCCTGAAGCAGACGCACACACTTGCCATCCTTCAAATCTATCGCAGGTATTATTATCAATCTTCGACTCCTTCCATAAAAAAAACAACGCCTATCCCACAACGCTGTTCTCAAAGATATAAGCAAAATCCCGAAACTCGTTCGTACATTGAGAGCCTT
>JAUVKS010000157.1 GCA_030596145.1 Pseudomonadota bacterium
GAGTAAAAAGTATTGCGAGAGAGTAATGATAAAGGGCGTTCGGCGCAGATTCTTCCATGATTGGCATGGTTATCGGCTTTCCACGCCAGTCGGCAGGGAGAGTACATGCAATCAGAGGCAATAGAATAATTATACAAAGAATTTTTTTCATGGAATTCACACCCATATAATCTTTTAATCGCTTATTAAATCCGATACCGGGACTATATCAATCCCTTCTGCCCTGATTCTGGGAACGGCCTCCTTAAGCGCCAGGATTGTGCCTGGATAGGGATGGCCGATAATTATCAGTGTCTTCCATCGGTTTCGTTTCTTCAGAAGATTCATAAAATTTTGAAGGATAATAGTGGAATCCTGGTTGTTGTCAACAAATATGTCCCTCGACGCAAACCTGAGCCCTATCTTTATGGCAAGTTTCTTGCCCTTCGAACGTCTGGTGGTAAGACTATCCACAAAGAAAAGATCCTCTTCACTGAGCCGGTTAAAAACAATATTCAATCTCTCTTCATCCTCCATAAATCTTGAGCCCATATGATTATTAACGCCTGATATATATGGCACAGCTTCAATATTTTTTTTAACCTGACGTCTTATCTCCTCTCCGTTCATTCTTGAAAAAAGTGCCCCGGCGCCAGGGTCTTTGTCGGGATACCCATGAGGCTCCATAGGAAGGTGGAGGAGAATTTCTCTACCCGCACGGTATAGTTTCTCTGCTGAGTCGACAGAATAAGTACAATGGGGAAGGATGGAGAAGGTTATGGGGGCATCAATCTTGAGGAGTTCATTCAACGGTGTTAAGTCACATCCGATGTCATCTATGATTATGGCTATCTTCTGCCTTTCGGGAGGGGGAACTATATCCTTACTGACGTGAATCTTAGGAGTTTCTTTGCTTGCCCTTTCTCTCTTGATGTCCTCTTTTGCTGTTTTGATATTCAATAAGCAAATAACCAAAACTGCAACAAGAAGAAACACAAGTATGCCAGACCCGACTAAAAGCCTTTTGTTTCTTGAATTCTTCACCCCGTATACCGAAAATCAACTCTTATTTGTCTTCTTAAATATCTCCCAGCTCTTTAACAAGTCTATGGCGCTTTTCAGCTGATTATCCTTTTTAAAATCGTCGGGCTCTTCTTTTGAAAGCTCCTCAGTTTCTTCTGTCTTTTCATTGACCCCCTTTATGTGTCCTTTGAGGTCCTTTTCTCTTCTTATATGCGTATCGTTGGATTTCTCATCATCGGAATCATCATCAGAAAGTTGGATACGCTCAACCACTATATCGGGGGTGATCCCTTCGGCCTGAATGGATTTCTCTTTGGGTGTATAGTATTTCGCAGTGGTCAATTTCAGTGCCGCACCATCCTCGAGAGGAATGACCGTCTGTACGGAACCTTTTCCAAATGTCTGGGTACCGAGTATTATGGCTCTCCCGTTATCCTGGAGTGCACCCGACACGATCTCGGCTGCGCTGGCTGTACCTTCATTGACCAAAACAATTATGAAAACAGCCGGCTCGATTCCATCATCCTTAGCCATGTACTTGTTTTCGCTACTTTTTACCCTGCCTTTTGTGGAAACTATAACCCCCGATTTAATAAACACATCGGAAACCTTTACTGCTTGATCTAAAAGACCGCCCGGGTTGTTTCTCAGGTCCAATATCAGTCCCTTCAGGGAATCCACTTTTTTGTTAATGGTCTTAACGGCTTTTTTCAGGTCATCTACGGTGCCTTCCTGAAATGACAATATCCTGATATAACCGATATCATCGTATATCTTGTGCTTGACGCTCTTTATCTCTATAATTGCACGGGTAATCTCAAAATCTTTTGGTTGTACCAGACCCTTCCGTTTGACAGTAATCGTTACCTTTGTGTCCTTGGGGCCTCGCAATTTCTTGACCGCTTCCTCAATAGTGATACCCTTGGCAGACTCGCCGTTGATCTTAATGATCTTGTCACCCGCCTCGATCCCTGCCAGAAAGGCGGGGGTGTCCTCAATAGGAGATATCACTGTAAGAACATCATCCAATATCGTTATCACTATCCCGACACCACCAAAACTCCCCTTCGTCTCCACCTGCAGTTCTTTGTACTTATCGGGCGTCATAAAAGTGCTGTGAGGATCTAAGGATTTCGTCATTCCTTTTATTGCTCCCTCTATGAGGGCCTCAGATTCAATCTCCTCTACATAGTTCTTCTCAATCATGTTGAGTATCTCATTGAATCTCTTCAGATTCTTATAAGTATCTTCATCCACCGCGGAGACCTGGTTGTTACCAAAGTGCCCCGGCAGAAACAACAGAGCGAATAAACTCACAATAAATATTGATATAATTAGTTTTTTTCTAAAATATTTTTTCATTGAAGCCTCCATAAATTGACGAGGGAATTATTATAACAGACCTGCTTGCGTCGAAAGCACGGCAAACAGGTCACGATGTCATGAAATTTGGTTGGCCAACCAGTAGTTGGAGACCTTTGCATAACCGCGGCCTCAGTCATTACGAGGAACGAAGTGACGTGGCAATCTCTCATAATAACGCTAAATTAGAGATTGCTTCACTGTGCTCGCAATGACAATAGTATGTTTTTCAAAGCTCTTTAATAATAGCATTTTTCTTGTGTGAATTTCCATAACTTTTTGCGGTAGGAGGTTAAGTAACAAAAAAAGAAGGGGTAGCCGCAAATAGCTACCCCTTGATTTACATGGTGGGTCAGGGCAGAATTGAACTGCCGACACCCGGATTTTCAGTCCGGTGCTCTACCGACTGAGCTACCGACCCAACAAATCATTCTGTAGGACGTTTGGCTTTTATCCAATCTCGCTATTTTTGTCAAGCATTATTGATCAAGGTTTTACCTTAATAACACAGGTGCCGGCAATTTTGTCATGCCACCCCTGTTTTTTCCTGTCAAAGGCGATCCAGATGTAGCCAAGGTATAATATCAAGCCGGAGATAATATATCCCACCCATCTTAAAAAGGCTATCCCCAGTGTCATTGGTTCCCCTGTTGATTGTAGCACCTTCAGACCGAAAATTTTCTTCCCGATGGTCTGGCCGGTTGTACCATGAAAATATGTGAAGTACACAGCATACAGAAACACGGTCATAATATAATAAATGGCTACGAATTTGCAGGTGATATTTGCGAATGTATTCACTGAAAGGTCGTATTCATATGACTGAAATCCCGAATTGAGGGCTACAATTCCTATGAATAAGAGAACAATGGATGTAAACTTGAGAATAATTATGTCTATCAGAAACGCTACTGCCCTTAGCCAGAATCCGCCGTAGTTATTTTCCATCATGCGGTTTATTTCCTTTCACCAGTAATGCCGAGGGCACCCCTCTCGTATTGAAGAATAGAGAGAATAACCAAAGCCACTGTTTCAACCTTCAGAATAATTTTGCCGAGGCTTGCGGACAGGAAATCAAGTCGGGAGGCCATTTCTATTTCTTCCCTTGAAAATCCTCCTTCCGGCCCCACGACAATGAAGAAATGGGTTACAGCTTCATACTTTTTATTGCGCAGTACCTCTTTGATCCCCCTGCTGGATTCCTCTTCCCAGAAAATTATCTTGAGTGCATCCGTTACCGGGTATTTGATAACATCATCATAAGCAATTATGTCTGTAATTTCCGGGACGTTCTCCCTTCCGCACTTTCTGGATGCTTCAATGGCTATCTTTTGCCATCTTGATATCTTGAGGGGGATTTTGTTGCCAGTCAGTTTTGGTATCGATCTTGAAGACTTAAAGGGGATAATCCTGTCAACCCCGAGTTCAGAGGCCTTCTGAATAATGAAGTTCATTTTATTACCTTTCGGGAGTGCCTGGGCTAAGGTGATTTTTATCGGAGCATCAACCTTAATCCTCTTCTTTTTAGTGATTTCTGTCGTTATGTTCCGGGCGGCAATATCCTTTATAATGGCTTCATATTCAAAACCCATCCCTCCGAAAAGGATTAAAGTGTCTCCCCTTTTGAGTCGAAGGACAGTCTTTATATAATGAAGGTTTTCTCTTCCCAGTTTTACCGTACTTCCTTCCTCCATTTTTTGAGGAAGGTAAATTCTTGGTGTAGTCAAGTCCACTTTCCCTCTTTCTTGACAACTCCTTAAAAAGTCCAATTTCTGCGTTGCGCTACATCCTTTGTCACTGCAGCGTACTATAAGTACGCCTCATTCCTCAGGATTTGCGCGCCTTGAACTTGGAGCTTTTTACGAAGCCGTCTTTTTAAGGAGATAACAAACCCACTCATTCTCCGTGATGACACTATGTAAGGCAACATCTTCAGTTAAGAAGTGTTCCTCTATAACTTCTCTGTCCTGATCGATTATTCCGGAAATGACAAGATATCCACCCCTTTCAACCATGGAAATAAGGTGGGCTCCGAACTTTAACAGCATTTTTGCTGTAAGGTTTGCCACAATCAAATCGAATGTATCGTCATACATCGAGACATCTTGTTCGATGATTTCCACCCTGTCCTCCACCCGATTTATGGCGGCATTTTTGCCGGCTATTTCAACGGCTTTTGGATCAATATCCAGGCAGACAATCCTCTGCGCGCCTAACTTTGCACAGGATATGCCGAGTATGCCGGTACCTGTGCCGACATCAAGCACCCTCCATTTTTCAATAGTCCTGTCTTTGAGTAGGATATTTTCCAGCGCTTCCATACACATCCTTGTGGAGGGATGCTGGCCTGTACCGAAAGCCATTCCCGGGTCTATTTCAATCACGATGTCACGACCCGTTGGCGTATATCTTTCCCACGTCGGCTTGACTACAATATCTTTGCTGATCCGAAGTGGTTTAAAATACTTCTTCCATTGCTCTCCCCAGTCCGGATCAGTAACCGTTTCAGTTGAAAGGCCTGGTTTCTCCAATTCAGGAAACATTTCAGAAAGACTGTTCATGTAAGTTTCCAGAGAAGCGATCCTGTCTTTCACCATGGCATCGGAGGAGAGATATGCCACCAGCTCTTCCCGTTCAGTGGCCCTGGGAAAATCGTCAAGAGTTGCCGGTTCCAGCTCTTCCTGAAAAACTCCC
>JAUVKS010000118.1 GCA_030596145.1 Pseudomonadota bacterium
GGATCAAGGTCCGGCATATGGTTTGCCCAAGCCACCCTTGAAGGGCGGGGCTTACCGAAACCTTTGCAAAACGCCCCCTTTTGCCCGATTACTGCGTTAAGCTCAAATTTCCATCCTCGAAATATACAATATATTCCTCCGGTTGAAATTATCGCCTTCCTTGTACTCGAACAAAATTGAACATTTTGCCAAGGTTTCTTACCGTGCCACCCCTATAAAATCAAAGCTCATTTTTGACTGAAACTTTTCTATTCTCTTGAATATTTCTATCAACATTGTCTGTTCTATACGTGAGAGTTTCTTCGGATTTATATAATTATCAGGTTCTCTATTTTCATCAATAACGGCTGTAACCTGCCGTACGAATCTTAACTGCATCAAAAAACTGTAACCCTGTTCAAGTTCATTATAATCCTCCCAGGACAGGACTTTTTTCAAGAAAAGCTGGTTTAGCCTTTCCAGGGTATTTGTTTCTTCAATCCTGTTATTCAGCGCATATACCCTTGCAAAATTGACAATACTCAGCATGGAACTCTTTATGTCAAAAGTATCACGGTGTTCACCCTTCGACTCGACTAAAAGATTCCGGAAAAAGCCCAGTGGCGGTCTTGGATACAATGAGTTTTCCGTAAGGTAACGGAAGAAGTTTGGACGTGCGGCAAAGCAGGCAAAAAGATGCTTGCGCAGATCATCTATAATGGCCATATCTCCATAGCCACCGCGAAAATCGAAGAAAATACTTGATTGCATCAAAGCCTCGGGTTCTACAGTATCAATCCATATTGAAAAATATTCCTTCCAGACAGATAAGGGTTGGCACCATTTGGGATTTTTAGCCATGACATCACCGTTACAAAAGGTATATCCTGCCTGATCAAGCCAGGTGCAAACTTTTTCCCCGAACTTTAAAAAATAGTCGTTAACATTATCTTCTGATTTTCCTGATACATCTTCAAATATTACTGCATTGTCCTGATCTGTTTTCAGGGTCTGCTCTCTTCTTCCTTCACTTCCCAGGATCATGAACACAAACCTGACTGGTGGTGGCCCCAATTCATCAATGGCAAATCCGATCAGTTTATTTAGAATGGTATCTGAGATTGTTGATATAAGCCTTGCTACATTATTGGCTTTGGCACCAATACTGATCAGGTTTTTGGTCAATTCAGGCAACTGGTTGTGCTTGTCTGTAATTTCCTCAATGCTGGTTGCAGTATTAATCTCGCGAACAAAGAAGAACGGTGACTGCACTTGAACCGTAATCAGATCCCGATTGGTTACCACTCCTATAACCTTTTCATCGGCATCTGTGACCGCAAGGTGTTTTATGTTTTTCTGCATCATCGCCAAAAGTACCTCAAAAACTGGGGCGCGGGCCGAGATTGTGCTTAGAGGAAAAGACATTATTTCAGAAACAGGCTTTTTTATATTGTGACCTTCTCCAATAACCTTCTTTCTCAGATCATTATCGGTAACTATGCCCACAAAATCTCCATCGGGCTTTTTTACAAGAATGGAACTGCATCTGTGCCGGCTCATCACCGTGGCTGCTTCCTGGATTGACATGTTTACATCACAGGAAACCAGATCCCCGGCAAAGATGCTTTCAACAGACCGGTTGAAGAATTGGGGAACCTCCTCTTTCGGCTGCATGATCTTTGCAATTATCGCGACGTAGGACTTATCCAGCATCCGTTTGCCGAAAGTATCGGTAAAATAATCGGAGAACACCTCGTATCGTGAGCAGATATCTAAGAACCTTTGTTTTGGTAAAATATATAAGTCTGAATTTTCCTTTATCCTCAACGTGCGTACAGCGATTCCATCGTGTAAAAGTATGGAAACTCCGCCAAAGACATCTCCTTCACTCAATAATTCGCGCAGTATCTCTTTATCGTCTTCTTTGTAATACCGTTCCGCGGCACCCTTTTGTAGTATATAAAAATGTTCAATCCTTGACTGGCCCTGAACAAACAAAACTGTATCCTTCAGATGGTGCACTGTAGAGAGTTCAGAGCACACCTTTTCGAGTTCCTCTTCAGGTAGAAAGGAAAATGGGGGCAAATTTGACAAAAATTGGAACGCCTGGCTGTCCATATTGGTCCTCCTTACTGATTGTTCGTTATATCGTCTTAAGCTTTTACTTTGGATTCCTTTACTATTTCGCTTCCTCCTGATCCACATGTGAAAAGTCCTTGAGGTTAGCCACCATCTTTTTGGCACTTTCTGTTCCTTCCATGGATTCATCTATCAGCGAGCCGAAATCCTTCCAAAGGCAGTCAAGGTCAATCTCTTGCTTTACTTTTTTTATCTTTTTGAGCGCTTCAGGCGAAAGAAATTTTTCTGTTTCCTCGTATACCTTCAGCAAGCTTTCCATATCTTTTCGGTATTTATTCAGCAATTTCAGATTACTGTTGACAAGATCTGTCCAATTGTTGATCTCATCGGCTACACCGACCGCCAACTGACCTGTAGATGCCATCTTTTCAGACTGTAATATTTGTGTCTGTGTCTTTTTTAATTCTGCAAGCGCCTGTTCAAGTTTCAGTGTCTGTTTTTCAAGAAATCTCTTCTGCCGATCGAGGTCAAGAAAGATTTTGACTTTACTTTTCAGTATATCGGGATTTAAAGGTTTGGACATATAATCTACTGCTCCGCTTTGATAGCCTTTAAAAACATATCTATCTTCTTTACTTAAGGCAGTTATGAAGATTATCGGAACCTGTTTGGATCTTTCAATCCCCCTTATAAGTTCGGCTGTTTCAAAGCCATCCATCTCCGGCATTTGAACGTCAAGAAGGATAAGAGCGAAATCATATTCCAGGACCAGCCCCAGGGCCTCATTACCGGATGTCGCCTTGACGATGTTCAGATCGGGCCCGTCAAGTATCGCTTCCAGGGCAATCAGGTTCTCCGGCCTGTCATCTACAAGAAGGATGTCCAGTTTTTCTGTTTTTTCCATCATTACAAATCTGCCTCTCCTCTTTATTATAGCCCGATGTTGGATTTCGTTCCTCCCGCCAGAGACGGATCTTCGACAACCCAACCTACAACTTTAACTTTAGTTCACTTTAGTTCACTTTAGGCACTTCAAACTTTTTCGATACAATAATATTTGCCCCAATGGGGCATCTTCCTACAAGTGAAATCCTGGAAGAAGCGTAGTTACTTATCATATAACCACACCCTTATAAACGAGAGTAATTTATCTATGTCAACCGGTTTTGCCAGGTAATCACTGGCTCCGGCCAACATACATTTATCTCTGTCGCCCATCATCGCCTTCGCGGTGAGCGCGATGATGGGAAGTTTTTTAAATTTTTTCTTTCCTCTGATCTCCTTCATTGCCTCATACCCATCCATCTCCGGCATCATGATATCCATCAGAACAAGGTCGGTATCAGGATTGTCTTTGAGTTTGTTCAGTCCTTCTTTTCCATTTTTCCCAGTAATGACCTTCATGCCTTTTTCCTCAAAAATGTTCATAAGCGCGAATACATTACGCATATCATCGTCTACCAGGAGTATCTTTTTACCTTTCAGGATCATATCCCTGTCATTTTCCACGGCTGGCAGCCTATAAATCCCTTTTGAAATCGTATCCTCTATCTTCCTGAACGCTTCCTCAAGTTTTTCCATGCTGACAGGTTTAACTAAATATCCGATGGCTCCCATTTTCATTGCATCGGATGCCTTGTCGAACACGGATATAAAATAAACGGGGATATGGCGCGTGTTGGGATCTTCTTTAAGCCTCTCCATAACTTTCCAGCCGTCTATTCCCGGCAGGTCGATATCCAGAATGATAGCGCTCGGTTTGTAATAGTCCGCAAAATGAAGTCCTGTCTTTCCATCTCCCACAACCAGGCACTTGAATCCTCTTTCATGGACAAGGTCAAAGAGTATCTTTGCGAATTTGGGGTCGTCCTCAATTGTAAGGACAGACCGGTCACCGGGGGTTATATTCCTTCTGTCATCCCTTATGATCTCCCGTCCGTGGAGCTTGTATTCTTCGGCAGTCGTCTCCTGTTTTTCCTCTTCTGCCGTTATTTTTGCTTTTAGGAGAGAAATCTTTTCAACTCCCTCGTCCTTTTTATCTGTTGCAAACTCTTCAGGAAGATAGAGGGTGAAGGTGCTTCCCTTGTCCTCCTCGCTTTGTAATTGCATTTCACCTCGAAGTAGTTTGGAAAGCTCCGTTGATATGGAAAGCCCAAGTCCGGTTCCGCCGTATCGCCTGCTTGTGGTTCCATTTTCCTGTTGAAATGCTTCAAATATCGATTTCAGTTTATCCCCGGCAATACCCTTTCCTGTGTCGGATACGGCAAGCGCGACGGCCTTTTGAGGGTCAAGACCGCTTGTGGAAAGGTCAATATCGGTTCCCGGCCGGTGGATGCTGAGGGAAACACCACCTTCTTCGGTAAATTTAAATGCATTGGAAAAAAGATTCTTTATAATCTGTTTCATTCTTTGCCGGTCTGAACTGATAAAATCAGGCAGCCCGTCACCAAGATTTATATCCAGGCTCAGCCCTTTTTCTTCAGCAAGATGTCTGAAATCTCTCTCGATATCACCTGCAAAATCAATAAGGTAAACATCCTCTATGCTGAGTTCCATCTTGCCGGCTTCTATCTTGGAAAGGTCTAATACCTCGTTGATCAGGTTTAGAAGGTCGGCGCCGGCGCTGTTGATAGTCCTGGCGAATTCCACCTCCTTTTCCGACAGATTGCCGCTTTTGTTTTCAGCGAGGAGATTGGCGAGGATGAGCAGACTGTTTAAAGGTGTCCTTAGTTCGTGCGACATATTGGCCAGAAATTCCGATTTGTATTTACTGGCCGTTTCAATTTCTCTCATCTGTTCTTCAATAATCAACTGAACCTTTTCCAGTTCGATCTGCCGGGCCTGCAGCTCCTGGCTTTGAGCCTGTGTTTTTGCCAGCAGATCCTCCATTCTGGAGCGGGATTGGGCGGTATTGAAGCCGATTGCAATATGATCTGTAACACTTCTGAGAAAGCTCAGTTGAATATCTGTGAATTCGTCAAATGATCCGAGCTCGATGACCCCTTTTGTCTTTCCCTCGTATAAAAACGGCGTGACCAGGAGATTTAGAGAGCCCGCCTTGCCCAGGCCGGAAGAAATCGTCATATAGTCATCCGGGACGTTCTTTATAAGAATTTCTTTTCCTTCCAGCGCTGCCTGCCCTATTAACCCTTCACCGAATTTGAACCCATTAGATATATCCTCCCTTTTTGTGTAGGCATAGGCGCCCGTCCGTTTCAGCATATCTTCTTCGTCGGCCAGATATATCGCTCCGACCCTTGCATTCATGTGATCAGCAAGGTAAGTGATTATGTTTTGGGAAAGCGATGGGATATCCTGTTCGCCACGCATCCTGGCGTTCAGTTCAGTCTGACCGGTCTTCAGCCAGTGCCGGGTTTTTACCTCCATATCGGAGGTTTCCAATGTCTTTAGCATCTTGTTTAAAGAGATGGCCAGGTCATCTTTATCAGATTCGGGTGCAATCGTTAAAGAATAGTCTTCTCTATTGATGGCATCTTGCAGGGTATCGAATAGTGAACGATACCTTTTTTCACTTTTTCTCAGTGCCCTCTCCCACTGCTTGCGTTCCGTTATATCTGTAACAATTGACAGTACAAAAGTCTTGCCCCCAAGGATCACGTTTCGAAGTCTCATGATAACCGGAAATTCTTTGCCGTCTTTCTTTCTGCCGGTAAATTCAAAGTCTACATGCTCTCCCTTGAACGCCGTGTCAATATTCTTCCAAAATTTATCCTTAACAGTGCCTTCGCTACATAGATCATCTATCTTGAGTGTAAGGGTTTCATCAGAAGAATAGTCGAATATTCTCGTAAATGTCTTGTTTGTATCGAGAATCTTTCTGTCGGAGTCGATGAGAAACACAGCATCGGGCGTTGAATCGGTCAGTGTCTGAAGTCGGCTTCTGCTCTCATCCAATTCCAGGTTCCTTTCCATCATCTCCAGATTTGCCCGCTTCAGCTCGTTCGCGGAGGTATTGATTTGTTCAAGCATCGAATTGAATTTCTTTGCAAAAAAACCTATCTCATCTGTACCCTTCACATCGGCTCTGATACCGAAATCTCCGCTTCCGTACTTTTCCAGCGCCACTGCCAGTTTTGAGACTGGACGTGTGATGGAAAGAGCGATGACAATTCCCAGGAGAAGCCCCACAACGATGGCAATTACACTAAATGCCAGGATATATCTTTTTACGGTATAAATGTTCTGCTTGGCATAATCCCATGACCCGTACATTAATTCTTCTTCAATCTTATCAAA
>JAUVKS010000002.1 GCA_030596145.1 Pseudomonadota bacterium
TGGATGTCGGAAAGGTTGAGTGATAATATTGTTCAGTAGTCTATTTTCAGGAAGAGAGACCGATGAAAAAAGAATACTATACTACCTCACTTCAGCACATTTTGGCAGAACTGGAACGCGTTGATCTGCTCATTCATGTCCAGATCCGGAGAGCGCGGCAGGTGCACATGGCCGACAGTGAATTCCAGGGGCTCTGCATCTCGGAGCAAGAGATAGATGCGCTTTTGGCACAGCCGATCGGCTTGCCGCGCCGGGCAAGCGCTCTGTCGCCATCGTCCCGGACCGAGGTTCAGACCGCGTTCGACCAGATGGCCGCAGACATTGGCAAACGCAAGGCCGAGAGCGCCAGGCAAAGTGTTACCCTACGTCTTGAAGAATTGGCACGTCTCTTTCATTTAACTCCCTTTGATGTGGACACCCTCCTGATCTGCCTGGCACCAGAACTTGATCTGCGCTACGAACGCCTGTACGCTTATCTCCAGGACGATGTCACCAAGAAGCGACCAAGTGTGGACATTGTTCTGAATCTGCTGTGTCCATCTTTTGAGGCTAAGCTGGCAGCGAGGGAACGTTTCAGTTCAGAATCCCCCCTACTCAAACACTGTCTGCTTCATCTTTTTGATGATCCATCACATCAGAACCCACCATTGCTGAGTAAATACCTCTGGGTGGATGAACGAGTGGTGAATTACCTGTTTGGCTCTGACGAAATCGACACCCGTCTTCAAACTTGCGCCAGGTTGAGTGTGCCCCAGACCTGATTGGATGACCTGTTTCTCCCTCCTGATGTTAAACATCGCCTGGCGTTGCTGAGCCAGGAGAAATTGGTAAAGAAGGATGGGCTGATTTTCTATTTTCAGGGGCCTTATGGAGTGGGCAAACAGAGCACGGCTGAGGCGGTCTGTCGGGTACTGGGAATATGCCTGTTGGCTGTTGACGGAGAACGCCTGTTGAATGCTCAAGGATTGGATTTCAATAAAGCCGTGCGCCTGGCAGCACGTGAGGTGCTGCTGCAAGGAGCGGCCTTCTATTTTAAAGGCTTCGACGTCCTGCTGGCTGATGATAAACGGGCCTCACTTGAGATGCTGGTGCAGGCTTTGGAAGACCGGCAGGGGTTGACCTTCCTGGCTGGTAACACGACCTGGGAGCCGATGGACGCATTACACAACACAGCCTTTGTGCGGATCGAGTTTTCCCGCCTTCCCTATGCCGAGCAAGAGCAATTGTGGGCTATCTCACTTGATGGGAACACCCTGCTTACGTCCGACGTGGACCTGAGTGATCTGGTCAACAAGTTCCACTTTAGCGGCGGGCAGATCCAGGATGCGGCAGCCACGGCCCGTAATCTGGCCTGCTGGCGCGATCCTGAGAACGGACATGTGACCATGACCGATCTCTATAGCGCCTGCCGTCTGCAATCAAACCGCAAGCTGGCCACCTTGGCTCAAAAGATCACACCCCATTACCGGTTGGACGATATCGTGCTGCCTGGCGACCGGCTCCGACAACTGCGAGAGATTTGCAACTATGTGAAGTATCGCTCCCTGGTCTATGACGAGTGGGGTTTCGAGCGAAAACTGTCACTGGGCAAGGGACTCAATGTACTCTTCACCGGTCCTTCGGGCACGGGTAAGACTATGGCTGCTGAGATCATGGCTGCTGAGCTGGAGTTGGATCTTTACAAGATCGACCTTTCACAGGTAGTCAGTAAATATATCGGCGAGACAGAGAAGAACCTGAGCAAGATATTTAAAGAGGCGGAGGCCAGCAATGCTATCCTCTTCTTTGACGAAGCCGATGCCCTCTTTGGGAAGCGATCCGAGGTAAAGGATGCCCATGACCGTTATGCAAATATCGAGATAGGATATCTCCTTCAAAAAATGGAGGAATACGAGGGAATGACAATACTGGCCACCAATCTTCGTCAGAATATGGATGAAGCATTTGTAAGAAGGATGCAGTTTATTGTCGACTTTCCTTTCCCGGATGAACTCCATCGCCACAAGATATGGAAGGTTCACTTCCCAAAAGAGGTGCCATACGGCGATGATATTGATCTCGAATTCCTTGCCAGACAGTTTAGGCTTGCAGGAGGTAACATTAGAAACATTGTTATTAATGCTTCTTTCCTTGCCGCAGCAAATGATAAGAGGATCGGTATGAAGCATTTGATCCATGCAACCATGCGAGAATTTCAAAAGATGGGCAAGCTCTGCGTCAAAGGGGATTTTGGAAAGTACTATGAGCTGCTTGAAGTGGGGGCAAAGGCATGAGTGATTTTACTGTCATCGGTGACATTGGAGAGACTTTAAAAAAGTTATTGGAAGATGACCCATGGACCGGCATCAGTCCAAAGCCTGAGATTACCTTTAAATCACCTAAAGAGATTAAAGATGATGGAGGAAGCACCAACAAGGTATCTATCTTCCTCTATCAGATTCTTGAAAATCCCTATCTTAAGAATGAAGAACCTCAGCGGGTTGATGATACACATCTTCAGTCGCCTCCTCTGTCATTAGACCTCATATATCTTGTCACTCCTTACAGTGAGGACAAGACCCAAGAAAAAATCATATTGGGCAAGGTCATGCAGATATTTCATGACAATGCTATCCTGATCGGTACCTCTTTACAGGGTGACCTTTCAGAAACAGATGAAGAAATAAAGCTCCTTTTCAACCCCATATCTCTTGATGACCTGACAAAGATATGGAGCGCCTTTCAGGAAGTGGCATACAGACTATCTGTAAGTTATATGGTTACACCCGTAAGAATAGATTCAACCCGTGGAATTAATATGCAAAGGGTTGTTTCTAAAGAAATGAATGATTCTTACATGGTACCAAAGTAAAAGGAAGACTAAGATGGCTCTTACCATGCCTTATGTTACAGATAAATTTATCGCTTACTTAGGGGATGTTATTACTACGAATCTTTCTCTGGCGGTCTGGCTGACTGATGAGAATACAGGGAAAAAACCGATGGGCCGGGTTAAGGTGACTTTAGAGGAAGGAGAGATAAAAGCATTTAAGAATCTAAGTGGCTACCATTGTTTCACTGATTTGTCTCACAAAGATTACAATCTCAATATTGAGTCAGACTTTTATTTTCCTGCGGACAAGACGATTGCTATACCCCTCCCAGATCCTAAGAAACCCGTTGACGAGACTATTATTCTTAAGCCAAATCCTGTTTATCCTTTTCCTATTAGCGCAACCCTTGTCAGGGGATTGGTCTCAAATACAGGTCCAGTAGTCAATGCGTTAGTAAGCGTTGTAGGCAAGACAATAGAAACGATAACAGACGAGAGGGGGGAATTTGTTCTTTATTTTAAAGGAATTAAGAAGGAGGACATTACTATTGAGATTAGAAAAGATGGAGATACTAAAGCTGTTAATACAACCATAGAGGAAGGGAAGACGATATCTTTGGGAATCATCATTTTTCCATAACAGGTGGTCTATACCAGCTCAAAAAAAGGAGGTAGTCAAAAAATGAATAGTAGAATTAATTTGACATTGAAGGTCAGTGTTGTTGGTGGTCCAAGCATATCAGTGTCTAAGGTAATCACAGTGGAGGCATATGACAAAATCGATGTAACGGTCAGTGCTGGCGAGTCTGACAAGGCGATTGAAATTCAACCAGGGTCGTCCAGTCAGGTTCAGATGCTCTTGATTAAGTCAAGCGAATACGGAACAGACTTGACTTATAAAGTGCATGATACCAGCGCCACCCCAATCGTTCTCGATCAGGAGCAATTGTTTTTGGGTCAAGGAGCAGTAGGGCTGTTAGGCACTGAGCTTGACAAGCTTTTCTTTACCAACAACCTAAGTAATGATGTCACAATTGAAATTTTTGCTGGTAGGGATGCAACTCCCTGAATTCAATTAATTCAATTCAATTATTGAAAAGGAGGAATAAAAAATGCCAGAGTATTTATCACCGGGTGTATATATAGAAGAGTTTGAAATCGGGGCTAAGCCGATTGAGGGTGTGGGCACGAGTACGGCCGGCATTCTCGGCATGACCGAGAGAGGGCCTTTGAAGCCAAGACTTGTTGCCAGTTTTTCAAACTTTGTAAGGGTGTATGGAGGGTATATCCCTGATTCGTTAACGGCCTATTCGGTAGAAGGATTTTTTAATAACGGAGGTCAGCGGTGCTTCATCGGCCGGGTGGTCAAAAGCGGTGCGGTCCCTGCCGAGTTGGATAGTATTGTGCCTTTAGTTATCAACGCGGTAGGGCCGGGAGCCTGGGGCAACCGTGTTGCGGTGCGCGTTGAACAAGCATCATCGGGCGATGCATCTCTATTTAAACTAATAGTGGCTTATTGGAGTGACACATTACCGGAGGATCTATCGGAAACAGGGGATAGTGATGAAGAACGAACTCTAAATCTGAGCAAACTCTTGGAAGGTGCGGACATACTTGAAGTTTTTGACAACCTTTCCACTGACAACACATCGCAAGATCATTTTCTCAAAAGGATTAACGATATCTCAACTTTGATAGAACTCGAAGAGCCGGTTAATACCGACAGGCCTCCCGATACAACGGGGGTTTTTATGGTGCCTTCAGAAAATGGCGATGATGGAGTTCCTGCCCTTACTCGCGACGACATGCGGGGCAACCCCGGGGCAGAACCTGGTGAAAGGACAGGGCTTACTGCCTTTACCGAGGTAGATGAAATAGCAGTCCTTTATGCGCCCGATAGTTACGCCCCCAGTTTTGATGCAACAGGCAGGCAAGCGCTTTTTGATGACCTGCTGACGCACTGTGAGAAGTTAAAGGATCGGTTTGTCATTCTTGATGTGCCGTCTGGCACTTCGGATATTTCAGGGTTGACCCTTTCTGCCCCGCCATTAAGGCCGTCAAAGTACGGCGCTGTTTACTACCCATGGATAAAGGTAATGGATCCCCTGACAAAACGAAAAAAAATGATACCTTCGGGTGGTCACATTGCCGGGATTTATGCTAGGTCCGATCAGGAACGGGGAGTTCATAAGGCCCCGGCGAACGAAAAAGTTAGAGGGGCTGTTGAGCTGGAATTCCAAATTACCAAAGGGGAACAGGACATCCTTAACCCGAGGAACATCAACTGCATCAGAAATTTTGTCGGTCGGGGTACGTTGGTGTGGGGTGCCAGAACCATGTCTCTTGATACACTCTGGAAATATATCAATGTCAGGCGATTGTTTATCTTCATCGAGGAATCCATTGAAGAAGGCACTCAATGGGTTGTTTTCGAGCCAAACGATGAGAAACTCTGGGCAAGGGTTAGAGCGACCATTACTCAATTTCTCACCAGGGTGTGGAGGGACGGCGCCCTTATGGGAACAAAGGCCGAAGAAGCATTCTTTGTTAAATGCGACAGGACTACCATGACACAGGATGATATCGATAATGGAAGACTCATATGCGTTATAGGTATTGCTCCGGTAAAACCAGCAGAATTTGTAATATTCCGTATAGCCCAGTGGTCGGGTGGTTCATCGGTTACAGAGTAAGGGTTCGCTATCATACTGTTATCACGGATCACTTAGGGGTTGAGGATGCAGCTTCGCTTAATTGAAAAACCCAAATTCTTTATTTGAAATAGTATAGAAAAAGGAGGATAAGAAATGCCAAGACAGGATCCATACAGACAATTTCGGTTCCGCATTGAGATTGATGGAATTACACAGGCGGGGTTCAGTGAATGTAGTTTTGCAGATACTACCACAGACCCGGTCGAGTATAGAGAGGGTGATGAACCCCCCGTGTTTCGTAAACTATCAGGGTTGACAAAATACGGAAATATCACGCTTAAATGGGGAATCACTGACTCTATGGACATCTACAATTGGAGACAGCAGATTATAGATACCGGGGCGGAAGGGGCAAGGAAGAATATGTCGATTACTCTCGTAGATGAGGCTGGAAGTGATAAAGCGCGATGGGATATTGTCAGGGCATGGCCCAGCAAGTATGACCCCCCGGATTTCAGCGCCAAAGGAAATGAAGTGGCCATTGAGACCCTTGAAATAGTCCATGAGGGCTTTAAACGGGTTTCCTAACAAGAGGGGGGTAGCTTGATGACATTTCAAACTGAATTTGAATTTACCTTACCCAAAGGATATGTAGGCCAAGAAGGGAATCTCCATAAAACAGGCGTCATGCGTCTTGCCACTGCGGCTGATGAGATTCTGCCCATGAAGGACCCCAGGGTGCAATCAAATCCTGCTTACCTGACAGTAATATTGCTTTCAAGGGTTATTACAAAGCTTGGGAATCTGGAGACTATCAATACAAAGATAATCGAGAATCTTTTTGCCTCGGATCTGTCTTACCTGCAGGAGTTCTATAGAAAAATCAATGAAGATGACACGAGCAAGATAAAAACAACGTGTCCGAAATGCGAGCACCAGTTCGAGGTGGAGGCAGGGCCTCTGGGGGAATAACAGGCTACCCCCTTGATAGATTATACGAGGAGGTAGCCTTTATCGCATATCACTTTCATTGGTCTTATGAAGAGATCATGAACATGGAACATAAAGAAAGGCAGAAATGGGTCGAGGAGATTTCCAAAATTAACCGCCAGCTCAGTGGAGAAAAACAAAAGAGCGTTCTTGAGGTGAGATAAAGAGATGACAACAGCAAAGAAGCCATATCCCTATCTGTCATTTAGATTTCGGGTAGAAATCAACGGAATTATCGTTGCCCAGGTGTCTGAAGTGACAGGCCTTCAGTTGGAAACAGAGACAGAACCTTATGAGGAAGGTGGCGTCAATGATTTTGTACATCAACTGCCAAAAAGAACGAAATATCAAAATATAACCCTCAAGCGGGGTATTACCGATCTTGATGACATGTGGAGATGGCATCAGGATGTGGTTGGTGGAAAGTTCGAACGGAAAAGTGGTGCTATTGTTTTAGTAGATAGCGCTGGTGAAGACAAATGGCGGTGGAATTTTGAAAAGGCATTTCCTGTGAAGTGGACAGGGCCTGAACTCAGAGCTGACAGCAATACAGTTGCTTTTGAGACTATTGAACTGGCTCATCATGGGATCAAGAAGGGTTAGGAGGGTGGCCAGGGAACCGAGTAGTCAAGTGGTTGAGTGCTTAAGTGGGGGAGTGGGCAGGTGAGAATGCATGAATTCAAAACAATTACCGTGTCTGATTCGGACTTTTATAAGAAAGTAATCGATAAGTACCAAAAAGGGGAGAGAAATCCCTTCAGGTTTCCTATGATGATTTTTTATAAACATGCAGGACGTGTTTTGTCTCAAAAAATTAATATAGATATTCTGCTCCAGCATTATTTTCATAACCGGAACATATTCTCCTCTTTAGTTGTTAAAAGCGTTCAAGATATGGAACAGTTTTTTTCATGGTTCATGACTGAAAAACTTATTCCACAATTCATAGCAAAGCCAGCCCTATTAAAAAGAATCCACAGTGCAAATAAGATGTTCACATTGATTCAGCATGAGACCGCGTCAAGACTTCTTCGAGCTGCACAAATGGCTGTGAATAGTTTATCTTTTGTTCGTCCCCGTCCGAAAACTCTAGGTGGATATGATAGAGTTTCCAAATCTGAAACGAGCAGTTTTTCGCAAGGTCAAGGAAATCAAGAGATTGTTCGGAGGCTTACATTGGGTACGTCGCACAAGCAATCCCGCAGATTGATGCAGAGATTGCGGAGATGGAAGGTACTACAACCGTTATTTTCGATACCAAATACGATTTTGTATTTACACGACGTCACCGGCATTTCGGCACCCGGTTTTACAGTGGACCGCCAATTCTTGAACTATGGCAATTATGTCCAGACCATAAAATCCGAAACAGGTAAGAGAAGAACCTTTCCTGTACGGGGAATGGACGGACATTACCCTTCTTCTCAAAAGCAAAATATAAGGGGATATCCTCCTGTACTTGAGCATAAATCGCCGGCAATATTGCCGCAGGTCAATTTTTTGCAAAACAAAAGCTCTAACGAGACTTTTCAAAATTGGACGACTGTTAGTAAACCTTTGATAAAGCACTATCATTCTAACTTTGGATCAAATGCTGCCAATTCGATCGCTGCCCACAGAAAGACTACCTTTGAAGCGGGAAATGAAGATTTTTATTTTAATAAGGCGCAGACAATGAGCCAGGAGGTCGAAGAGCTTAGAAAAATCATCGTCGAAACCAAAGAGACGGTAATAAATAAATCCGTATCTACTCATTCTCCCATAGAGATAGATATGAAAAAGTATCTTGATATGAATCGCCTTTCGGATCAGGTCTATCAAAAAATTGAGCAAAAGATCAGGATAGAAAGAGAGAGGAGGGGACTATAGATGTTGGTAAAAGCATTTTTCACCAGGAAAGATAATCCTGCATTGATAGTTCCTTGCCTGTTCAATCCCAAAGAGTTGAGTGTTGAAAAGAGCAATCAATTTGCTGAAGTGAATATACCCGGTCTCTCCTCGCCAATATATCAGTTTGTCAGAGGGAACGCCAGATCTGTGACGATGGATCTGTTCTTCGACACTTATGAGGAAGGGATAGATGTGAGGATTTTCACTGATCGGATTACCGGATGGGATGCCGGAAGCATGTTCAGTAAACTGCCTGATGCGGCAAAGGGGTTGATGGATATCGATTCGGATCTCCATGCTCCTCCGATCTGTCTTTTCATATGGGGGGCTTTTATTTTTCAATGCATCATCGAAAGGGTTACCAAGAGGTTTACCATGTTCCTTCCGGAAGGGATTCCGGTGAGAGCTACGTTAAGTGTTACGCTAAAGGAGTACAGGGAAGTAGAGGTACAGGTCAAAGAGATTGATCTTCATTCGGCTGATTTAACGAAAAGATGGGTGGTTACCCAGGGTGATAGCCTATGGTCTATTGCTGCCAAGGAATATGGGAATCCTGTGGACTGGAGACTGATTGCTGAAGCGAATAGGATTGATAATCCCCGTATATTGAAACCAGGCAAGGAGCTTGTAATTCCGGTGAAGGAGTAAGTAAAAGTGGCCTTAGAGAAAATATCATTGGAGACTCTAAATTTTTATGCCCCAAGGTTTGAGGTGAAGATTGAGGGTAAGAAAGTCCCTGTAAATATATCAAAAATCATCAAAGAGGCAAGGGTTGAGGAAGAAAAAGATAAGGCATCGAGATTCTCATTAACGGTGAGTGTTGAATATGACCTGGAAAAAGGTGGATTTAAATGGCTCGATGATCCCCTTTTCAAAGAAGGAAACAAGGTATCAATTAAGATGGGATACGGCAATAATATGCATACTGTGATAACAGGGCGTATCTACGAATTGGAATCAAGTTTCTTTTCGGGCGATGCGCTGACTTTGACCATCTCAGGCTATGATGTCTCCTGTGATCTAAGGAGAAAATCAGGTGAAAAAACATTTCGCGACAAAAGCTATAGTGAGATTGTTCAGGAAATAGCTGGTAACGAATTCCAAACAATTATCGATACTACAGAAAAATTCGAAGGAGTTATTCGCAAAAATAGTGACACGAGTTATTACCAGTTCATCAAAGAAGACCTGGCCCGAAGAGCAGGTTATGAGCTTAGAATAGACAGGGACAATAAACTGTACTTTATTAAACCCAAAGATGACACAACCGAAATTGTTACGCTTGAATGGGGGAAGGATCTTATCAGTTTTAATCCAAGAATGCGTTTGTCGGAATTGGTCACCGAAGTGGAAGTGCGGGGACATAACCCCCAGGATCCCAATTCACCCATTGTTGGAAGAGCATCTTCAGGAAGTGAACGGCCCCAGGAAAGAGGTAGGAGAACAGGAAGTCAAATCGCAAGTCAGTTTTGTCCTGAAGCAAAAAAGGTTGTGACACTAAGAAGACCTGTTTCACAAAGGCAGGCGGAGACAATTTCCCTGAGCGTACTTAATGAAGCAAGCGATACCTTATTTACAGGAAATGGAGAGTGTATTGGGATACCACAGATAAAGCCTTTGGTAGCCATAAGATTAGAGAAATTAGGGAAGCGGTTTGGCGGAAAGTATTATGTGGTTAGTGCAACCCATACCATAAACGACAGTGGTTATAGAACCAGTTTTACTGTTAAGAGGAATGCAGCATGACTATTTTGGATGCGTTGAGAAGCGAAGACCAAAATGTAAGACAAGCCTTTGGCGTTGCCCCTGGCATTGTTACCAATAACCAGGACTCCGAGGGACTAGGAAGGGTCAAGATAAGGTTTCCCTGGCTTTCGGATGACAACGAAACCGACTGGGTGCGGGTTGCCACTCTCATGGCAGGTTCGGGACGAGGGACTTTTTTTCTCCCTGAGGTTGGAGACGAAGTACTGGTTGCCTTTGAGCATGGCGATATTAATCAACCATATGTAATTGGGGCACTCTGGAATGGTGTCGCGCCACCCCCTGAAACGAACAGTGATGGCAAAAACAATATTCGCAAAATCCGGTCCCGAAGTGGCCATGAAATCATTTTCAATGATGACGACACCGCTGGACAGGAGAAGATCGAAATTCATACCAATGCAGGACATAAAATTGTCCTGGATGATTCTGCTGGTCAGGAAAAAATCGAAATCATCGATAAGACAGGAAACAACAAGATTGCTATTGATTCAGTACAAAATTCAATAAATATTGAAAGCGCTATGCAGCTTAAGATCAAGGCCAATGTAGTGGAGATAGAAGGGACTACTTCCCTGACTCTTAAGTCCAATGCTGCTTTAACGATTCAGGGATTACCGGTAAAAATAAATTAGGGAATTATGGGCCAACCAGCCGCCAGAGTAAGTGATATGACCAGCCATGGAACTCCTTTAAGCCCAGGGCCGGGAAGTGCTAATGTACTTATAGGGGGTATGCCTGCATGGCGGGCAACAGCGGACTTTCATACGTGCCCACTGGTTTCACCAGGGCCGGTCCCTCATGTCGGCGGAGTAATTTCTGTAGGGAGTACTTCCGTTCTGATCAACAACCTCCCTGCCGCCCGCCAGGGAGATATGATTGTAGAAAGTGGGCCTCCAAATTCCATAGTTATGGGTTGTCCAACAGTATTAATCGGATAATGAGGAGATTATAAATGGCTAAAGATTTTCTGGGTGCAGGGTGGAAATACCCGGTAAGGACAGATGCTGACAGAAAAATTGCCATGTCTGAATATGAAGAAGATATAAAAGAAGCCATCTGGATAATTCTGGGCACAGCTAAAGGGGAGCGTGTCATGCGGCCGGATTTCGGGTGCGGAATACACGATTTTGTTTTTGCCCCCATCAACACGGCCACTGTGAACCTGGTGGAGAACAGTGTTAGGGAAGCCCTTACCCTCTGGGAACCCAGGATTGAATTGACCAAAGTAGAAGTTTCCACAGAACAAGTTGATGAAGGAAAATTGATAGTCAGTATTGATTATCGTGTGCGTACGACAAACAATCGATTTAACCTCGTTTACCCGTTTTACCTGAAAGAGGGAAGATAGAATGACGAAAGGCGGACCACCTAAGATAGATATCCGAAAGTTCAGTGATCTGTTGAAGATGCTCAAGAAGCTGGTTCCTCATTATACTCCGGAGTGGGCGGCCTCTGATGAAAAAGACGCGGGCGTGGCGCTCCTTAAGATTTTTTGTCATGTAACTGAGAATGTAGTCAATCGTCTCAACCAGGTACCACACAAAAATTTTGTGGCCTTTCTTGATATGCTGGGGATAAACCTTCTTCCAGCCCAGCCTTCCAGGGTACCGCTGACATTTAAACTTGCTGAGGGTACGGAGAAGGAGATTCTGATTCCGGCAAGGACACAAGCTGCTACAGACAAAACAGAAGAACATGAAGAACTTCCTTTTGAGACAGAAAAAAACCTTCTGGCTACTCCCAGCCAATTAAAAAAAGTTATAAGCATAGACCCAAAGAAAGATGCCATCTATTTACCCCCTCCCGATTTCCTGAAAGGAGAGTCGCGAAGCAAGAGCGGGGTTGCTTATACAATAGTCTCATCTCCTTCAGCCGGTGGAAAGAATTTTCAAATGGATCATGTCACAGACCTGGAGGAAGGTGACTTCCTCAAGATCGAGAATGGAAAAAATACTGAGTACGCCATTGTTTCCGGCATTTCCGGAACGATCGTTACTATTACGGATAGTCTGTTATACCCTCACCCTGCAAATACCCCTGTGGAGAAGATCACAAGATTTAATCTTTTCGAGGCCAAGAATATGCAGGAACACAGCCTGTATATCGGCCATAAGGATCTTTTTAACGTCAAAAGTACCGCACAATTCATACTCTCTGTTACCCACTATGGTGGTACCATAGGAGTATCGCCATTGAAGGTTTCATGGGAGTACTGGGGTGAGGTGAAGGGTGAAGAAGGAGAGTGCTGGCGTAAGTTACAGACTATTGACAGAACGGGCGGTCTTGGCAAGTCCGGCGAAATTGAACTGAATAAGATGACCGAAGGGGAGATTAAGGAAAAAGAGATTAACGGCATAAAAAGCCGATGGATACGTTGCAAACTCGAAGAACCTTTGAACATTGAGGTGCCCCGCAAACTACCAGTTCTGGATAACATTGTATTTCGGGTAAAATCTGCAGGCAGAAATTTACCCCCGGATCAGGCCTTCAACAATGATATCCCCCTTGATATTACCAAGCCATTTGCACCCTTTGGGAAAGAACCAAGAATGTTTGATAATTTTTCCATAGCCAATAAAGAGGTATTTTCCAAAAAAGAGGCGAAGATAACGCTTGATTTCGATATAGAACCAAGGGGTATCCTTGGAGCGCCGACTGCAATTGAATATGATGGAAAAACAAAGGTCTTTGCCAGGGGGACTTATGGTAGTTTGATGGAAGTAGAAATCGATCCTACTAAAACGGATGAACCTGAATGGACAGACCATGGGTTTTTGCCTAACACAACTATCGCTTCTGAATCCACTCCTAGCGCAGTAACCTATATGCCATCGACAGGACAATTAGCAAATATCTCGGTCTTCGCCATGGCTGAAAATGGTAATCTTGTCGAAAGATTTTTTAATGAGAACCAGTGGCAATGGATAGATCACGGACCTCCTAAAGATGGTATCAGTTTAAAATTTGATCCAGCCGCAATTTATAGTGAAGAAAAATCTGTGATTTCTGTGTTTGTTACTGGATCAGATGGAAATCTTTATGAGTTTGGGCGCAATCCCAATAGGATGACTGGGATTTGGATTGAACATGGAAATCCAGATATTACAACTATTGCCTCATCCCCCTATGCAGTCTTTTCAGAACTTTACAAATTAAAAAAGGTATTTGTTAAAGGACAAAATGGACAATTATATGAATGGGAATTAAAGTCGGATGGCACACCTTCCAAGAGATGGAAGACAGATTATGGATCGCCCGCTCTTGTTAAGCCTGATGTTAAGGTGGATTCAAGACCCTTTGCTTCTGAAATTTACGAATATTGGGGTTATCCTCCTCAGTATCATACAAAAGTATTTATGAAGGGTTCCGATGGAAACTTATGGGAATATGATACTTTAAACGAAAGCTGGATTGATTTGGGGTTACCGGATGGTGGGACTGTGGATTCCGCCCCCCATGGCTACATTTCGAACCCGGAATCAACTGACATAGCTAAAGAAAATAAACATATCTTTATAAGAAGTGCTGCAAATCGCTTATGGGTTATAAACGACTTAGGGTGGACATCTCATCAAACACCAGCAAACTTAAAGCTTATTTTTTCCCCTTTCGTTTTCCACCGTAAACAACAAATCTCAGAAATATCAGCAATAGATTATTTACACATCTTTTCAGCCAGCAGTCATAATTCCATTATAGAAAGGAAGCTTATATTGTCAGTAATTCAAGACTTAGCTCAAGGCGGATATGCAGGGCATCCTTCGACTATAACGCTTTCAGATGATGCATCCCAGAATGATGATGCTTACAATGGGATGCAGATCGAGATTAATGGTGGGGCAGGAATTGGCCAGATTCGCACTATTACAAACTATAACGGAATGAAAAGTATAGCCACGGTGGACTCAGACTGGGACACCGTACCCGATAATACCTCCGAATATCGTGTAATTGGTTATGGTTTAAAAATCTGGAATGAATACAAAGACCCGAATGAAACTGCTCTCACTCCTTCACTTTCCTGGGAATACTGGAATAAGAAGGGATGGATGGTGTTAAAGGGGATCAAGGATGAAACGGCAAATCTCCTTAAAAGTGGTAAGATCACCTTTGTTCTACCTGAGGATATTGACGAGACAGAGATCGCAGGACAGAAAAATTACTGGATAAGGGTAAGAATTGTAGGCGGCGATTATGGCAAAGAGACGTTTGCGCTTTCTCTTAGTAAACCCGATGTAAACTCTCCCCTATATGCGTTAGCAGCGACACCTGGATCAATATCTGCTCAACAACAACTGCTTTCCACCAAAAGCACTATTAGACCACCAATCGTGAACAGCCTGACGATCAGTTATGCGGTTGAAACAAGACAATTTCCTCAGCAGAGTCATACGTATAACAATCTTGATTATCTGGATCAATCGGAGGCATGTAAGTCAGAAGACAAACACTTTTCTCCTTTTGTACAGTTGGAAGAAAAAAACAGGACTCTCTACCTGGGCTTTGAAAAATCCTTTAAAGGAGGCCCCGTCAAAATATTCTTTGGGGCCAAAGAACTATCCTTTACTGAGGAAAAGAAACCAAAGTTGGAATGGTCCTATAGTGCAAAAAATAAGTGGGGAGAGTTGAGTTGTTTTGATGCTACAGAAGGTTTGATCAGACGCGAAATATTAGAGCTGTTAGGGCCGTCCGACTTTTTTGGTCATTCCAGGTTCGGTAATTATCTATATTGGATAAAAGGGAGTCTTGCTAAAGGTAAATATGAAGAACCCCCTCTCTTAGACGGTATCTATCCCAACACCACTTGGGCATTTCAGGCAGAGACCATCAAAGATGAGATCCTTGGTTCAAGTGATGGGGAGCCAAATCAGACCTTTGCGTTCCTCAAGTTTCCGGTTCTCCAAGGACAGGAAATAAGGGTGCGTGAGACTCTTTCGGAAGAGGAAAAGGAGGCACTGATTGGCTCGTTGGAAGAGGACGCAGTATATGAGATAAAGGATGAGCAGGCGAATGTTACTGAAACATGGGTCTTATGGACAGAGGTTCCTGACTTTTTCGATTCTACAGCAGAAAGCCGGCATTATACTCTGGACCGTGCCACTGGTGAACTCCAATTTGGCGATGGAATAAACGGCATGATACCTCCAGCAGCAGATGACAATATCAAGGCATTTTCATATCAAGCAGGCGGAGGTAGCCAGGGAAATGTTAAGGCAGGAGAGATCAAGACGCTTAAGTCAGCAGTGGCTGGTGTTGACAAGGTATCAAATCCTGTGGCTGCTGATGGAGGCGCGGATACAGCAACGCTTGACCAGATGCTGGAAATAGGGCCTGCTATGATCAGCCATCGAAACCGGGCCGTAACTGTAGAAGATTTCGAATGGCTGGCTAAACAGGCATCAAGAAAAGTGGTTAAGGTAAGATGTCTTCCAAACACCAACGATAAAAAGGTGACGGAGATCGGTTGGGTAACGGTAATCATTGTTGCGGATTCACTGGAAGCCAGGCCATTTCCGTCTCTGGAATTGCGGAGAAAGGTGCGTAAGCATCTTGAAAATCACTGTGCAAACACCCTCGGTTTTATAAAACATATTTATGTAGATGGTCCTTTCTATGTGGAGATCAATGTTTCGGTAGACGTATTTGTTACTTCCATAGATCTGGCTTCTGAAGTGGAACGTCAAATCAGAACAAATTTGAATGCCTTTTTTCATCCATTAACCGGCGGTGCGGAAGAAAAGGGCTGGGACTTTGGAAGAGATGTTTCAGCCTCTGATATTTATGCCTTACTGGAAGGTATTAAGGGAGTCGACCATGTGGAGAATGTGAAATTTATCTATAACGGAAAGACTGGTGAAGACATCGTAGAGATTGAGCAGGATTTTCTCGTGGCAAATGGAAAGCATTCGATTAACCTTCAACATATAAATGGAGAGTGAACTTATGGGGCTGCCTGTACCAAACCTGGATGACAAAACCTTTGATGAGTTAGTCAAAGAGGCCCGCTCACTGATAGCCCGATATGCCCCTGACTGGACCGACCACAATGTACACGACCCAGGGATTACCTTTATCGAGCTCTTTGCCTGGCTGGCTGAGATGCAGATATATCAACTAAACCAGGTAACAGATGCTCATTATCGAAAATTCCTCAACCTGGTGGGGCTTTATCCGTTTGATGCCCAACCAGCGGCGGTAAATATTACTTTTGAAAACGTGACGAGTGAAAAAATAATTGAGGCAGGTACACAGGTCACTACTGAAGTGGGCCCAGAAAGGGTAGTTTTTGAGACAGAGGAAGACTTCAACCTTATACTGGCAAGTCTGGAAAAGGTTATTACCACCTATGCTTCACATACCATTGATAATACCGAGGCTAATCAGAAAGGCGACATTTATTTCGCTCCCTTTGGTGAAAAAGCCCTTGAAGGAGCAAAGCTTAAATTGGGCTTTAATGAACATCTTCCGGAAAAAGAGATTCAAATCACCTTTATCCTGTTTGAGGAAGATCTTCCTCCTGTCGGAGGCCATGGAGATGAGCAATTAGAGGTTATCCACTCTGTAGATCTTGTTTGGGAATATCTGGATGGCGGAATATGGAAAACCCTTACCGTAAAAAAAGATGACACACTCGCCTTGTCGAAAAGCGGAAGAATTGTTTTTGATGGCCCACCTTCTATGGAGAAAAAAGATGATCGCTACTGGATACGCTGCCGTCTTAAAGGAGGAAGCTATGAGATTATACCTCAGATCAACAGGATTCGACTTAACATCATTTCAGCCGTTCAGATTGAAACTATAAAAAACGAAGATCTGGGAACAGGACTTGAGATTCCCGGACATAATGTATTGCTTAAGAAAACCCCTGTTATCATGGGAAGCCAGTTAATCCAGGTCCAGGGGGTAAATGGTGAGTGGGAGGACTGGGAGGAGGTGGATGATTTTGAGTCATCAGCGCCGGATGATCCTCATTATCGATTTGACACTGAAAAAGGGAAGATCACCTTTGGCAATGGTCTAAACGGTCGCATTCCTCTTGAATCACAAAAAATTCGAGCTGCTTTATATAAAACAACGCTGGGGCAAAAGGGAAACATCCCTAAAGGACAGATGTTCTGGATCAATAAAGAAGGATTTGAAGGGATTTTCGGGAAGAATCTCAAAGAAGCAACAGGGGGTAAGGAGGCCGAATTGATTGAAGATGCAAAGGTCAGAGCAAAAAAAGACTTCAGAACCCATTATCGGGCTATCACTTCACATGATTATGAACAACTGGCCCTCGCCACACCGGGATTAAGGGTAGCCAGGGCAAAGGCCATACCAAATTATAATCCCGAGTACCCCTGCATTGCTATTCCAGGTACAGTTACTGTTGTTGTAGTTCCTTATACAAGGGAGGAAACGGTTACCCCTGTTCCGGGAAAAGGCTTTCTTCAAACCGTCAAAAGCCACCTGGATAGACACAGGTTGGTCACGAACGATTTGCATGTTGCTGGGCCTGAGTATGTAGAGATTTCTGTAAAGTGTAAGGTTCATATAAAGAAGAGAAGCAGCCCGACAGAGATAGAGCAACGTGTCCTGAAGGCGCTTGAAAGATTTTTGGATCCCTTAAAAGGGGGACCGGATGAAAAAGGATGGCCCTTTGGCCGTTCTGTCTTTCCGTCAGAGATATATCAGATGATAGATAAAGTCGAAGGGGTGGACTATGCTACCGGTGTTTCAATCAGTGCCGAAGGTCAATATCAGAAAGCAGGAAACACCATTAAGATTCCCCCAATTGCACTGGTATTTTCCGGTGAACACCATCTGGTAATGAAATAGAGGAAAATAATGATATCGCAAGAATTCAAGACCCAGATATTTAAGACCCCGGATCAATGGGAAAAAGGTGGCCTCCTGTACAAACTTGATATTTTGAAAGAAGGGGGCATAACCCTTTATCCGATGCCCACTTTTGTCCGGTGGATCGCGCAGGTAAATAGGATAAAGAATCCTGCCGGGCTGGCAGTAAATGAGTGCGGGCAGATTTACTTTATAGATGCCGAGACCTGCCGGCTTTATCTTTACGACCCTGGAACTCAAAGATTGGAAGAGATTTCCTGTATCGGTGGTTGTGGCTCTGATCCCGGAAAGTTTCTCAATCCTGGACAAATAATCGTTGACAGATTTACGCTCTGGATTGTTGATTCAGGAAATAGCAGGATACAGGCTTTTTCAAGGGATAATTACCAGATCAAATATATCATAAACAATCTTGAAGAGCCTGTAGATATCGGACTGGATGAACGGGGTCATCTCTTTGTCCTTGATCTAAAATTAAAGCAAATCTTCCAGTATGATAACAATGGCCTTTTCATAAAGAAATTTGAGAAATCTCGTTTAGAACAGCCCGTTGGCTTAGCTGTATGTAAAGAAGATTTCCTCTATGTAATTGACAGAGGATATAACGGTTTTCTCATATTCACAGAACAGGGAGAATATGTAGGAACTGTTGGAGACTTTAATAAGATATCAGGAGATTTTCAGCCTTCCGCTATTGCCATCGATAGAAAGGGAAACATATTCGTTGGTGACAGCACGTCCGGGCTAATCCATCAATTTGATTCTGATGGAAGCTATATAGGAAAGATTCAAATTCCTGACTTCACAGGTCCGGTGCAGGGGCTTGCTATTGATTCAAAGGGTAATCTTTATGTAAGCGGTAGTAAAGGAATTGCTTTTTTGAGCACCCAGCAAACATTTACCAAAGAGAAAGGATTCTATTACTCAAAGACCCTGGACAGTGGAATCCAGGACTGCCGGTGGCACAGGCTGGCCTTGAAGGCAGATATGCCACCAAAGACCGACCTGGAAATCTATTTTTATGCCTCTGATGATCTGGAATTGAAAGAGACTATTGATGAAATCTTGTCAGATCCGGGTAAATCAACTCAGGGAAAAGCAGACTTTATGTATAATAAAATCCCATGGATTGGGCCTGAAAAGAACCCTGAGGATATGCTTTTCAGGGGAAAGACCGGACGCTATCTCTGGCTAAAGCTGGTCATATCAACCCTTGATGAGAAGTTAAGACCTTCTGTAGTAACACAGATGAAGGTCTTTTATCCCCGCATTTCGTATCTCCGGTATCTGCCGGCTATATACCAGGAAGATCCGGTCAGCGGAGAGTTTCTGGAAAGATTCCTCTCTGTTTTTGAGATGGTATCTTATGATCTTGAGACCGAGATAAGCTCCGTCTTTAAATATTTTGACCCTGACACCTTGCCACAAAACTTTCTTACATGGCTTGCCTCATGGCTGAATGTAGCGCTTGAAGAGGATTGGCCAGAGAGTAAGAAACGTCAATTTATTCGAGAGGCATCGAGACTTTATAAACTCAAAGGCACACCATCTGGCATAAGAAAATCAATTGAGATCTATACAGGAAAAATACCATTGATTTTAGAGCATTCGAGACTCGGAAAACCAATGGTTCTGGGTGGAGATTTTAAATTAGGCGTGAACAGTCTGCTGATCCAGACCCCTGTTCGAGGGTTCCGGCTGGGTGATGATTCTATTCTTGGCAGAGTGGCGATTCGTGATGAAGTACAATTACCTGAAGACCCATTCTTGCCAATGGCCCACCGTTTTACAGTTATCCTCGATCTTTCTCCTGAAAAATTCAGCCTCTATGAGAAAGGACTGATACGGATTTTAAATCAAGAAAAACCGGCACATACAGTATATAACCTCCGTATTTTCAAGGAAATGAGGGTTGGCATAGGGACTTACGTAGGGATAAGCACGAGGGTGGGTGACTATCGACCAGTGCAGATCGCAGTCGACTCCATCCTGGGAACCGGCCTGATCGCTTTCGACAATAGTGAAACGTGTGGGAAGGTGGAACGACGTTCAAAGGTAGAAGTAGATACCCTTTTGATTTAATGGCATAGGAATTTCCTTTTTCGCTATGAGCTTATGAGCCATCAGCTATGAGCTAACTATAGGGAGGATGATCGATGGAAAAAGAAAATGAGAAGCGATGTGACGTTTGCAAGAACAAGTATTTTGAACGGAACAACTATTTTTGTGGCAAATTAATGACCGTTCGGGACTTTTTTGCAGAGCAGTGCTACTTCAATGAAAAACGATGGCTTATTAACCGGATGGTCCACGGTTGGGGAGTGGTCTGCGGGCTAAAAGTATATGAACAGGATGGTAAGGTATTTGTCACCCCAGGACTGGCGATTGACTGCTGCGGCAGGGAAATACTGGTATGCGGTAAAGATCAGGAAGTGCGGTTAGTTCCGGAGGAATCCGAGTGTCACAAAGAACAAGCAGCTCAGGGACAAGAAGTTGAAAAGCTTGTAATCTGTATTGAGTACCAGGATTGCAAGACAGAAGCTCTTCACCTTCCACCCATAGCCTGTGATCAGAAGGAAAGGTGTGAATTTAACCGGATAAGAGATAGCTTCAAGATTAGTGCCGTTCTGTTTCAAGAACCGGGGCCCCAGCAAACACCCTTATGTCCTCAAACTTCGGAAGAAAAAGCCAAATCACTCCATCTGTATCTTTGCGACAGACTACGTGAGGGTTGTCCCGAATGCCCGAATTCTGAATGCGTCATCCTTGCCACCGTAACGGTGGATCAGAGCGGTAACCTTGAAATCGATCCATGTTCCAGGAGGAAGCTGGTCTACAGTAATCCTTTACTTTATGACCTAATCGATTGTTTTCATGGAACTCTGCCTCACGTCGAGAAGATCAACTGGCCCAAACCGGTAGATGAACCACTGAGCTGGGGTAGCTTCAAAAACCTGATGAGAAACGATGGACTTCAAGTGACCTTTGACAGAGATATGAATGATACAACGCTTAATGAGAACACCGTCTTATTTATGATTAAGGAGAGAGAAAGTGGCACCGGCTACATGCTTTGCAAGTATGTTCCGCCTGCCGACATTAAGTACGACGTACGGTCCAAGACGGTCACTTATAAGCCGACTGCAGACTGGATTATCGAAGTTCTGGAAGGTAGTTCCGCCATCAAAGATTATGGTGGAGAATGTACCATGACTCTACGTGGGGACCACATCCAGGGCGGTGAAGACAACAGAGCCCTGGATGGCAACTTTATTGGTGGAAATCTACCATCAGGAAACGGCGTTGAGGGCGGCGATTTTGTGAGCATGTTTTTCGTAGAACCAAAATCGGCAACAAAACGAAAACCAAGACCAAAACCAAAGCCGAGATCCAAACCGAAAACATGAATCGAAAAAGCCGGGATAGAAAAAAATAAAATGCCCTAAACGCTGGCCATATAAATGGAGGAAGAAAATGAGCAAAGATAAATCAAAGAATAGGCACTGCGACTACAATAATTTTAAAAGGGCCCGATATTTCCATGGAATGTTAATGACCCACGGAGACTTCGATGTGGAGCAGATATACCATAATGAAAAGCGAAAATTACTTAATCGTATGCTGCATGGATGGGGGGTTGTTTGCGGATTGAAGGTGAAATCCACTGACCCGGTCAGTCCCTGTGTGGTCGTGGAACCAGGGATGGCTCTCGACTGTCATGGCAATGAAATCCTGGTATGTGAGGAGCAGACAATCGATCTCTCGAAGAAAATTTGTCAATCCACCCTTACGAGATCACAAGAGGATCCGTGTGCTGAGTACAGGAAAATAGAAGAGGGGCCAACCACCCTATATGTGGTCATCAAATATCATGAGAGCAAGACGGATCCGGTACCGGTTTATGCACCTGGTGGGAGTTGTGAGGAAAAGACCTGTGACTATAATCGTATCCAGGAGGGCTTTTGCATTGAGGTATTGGATGAACGACCCTATAGTCCACCACTTGAACCCCTTAAATCAGGTGAAGCTTGTACGAAGCCATTTCCGTGTCCACCTATTAACTGTTGTCCCGATCTACATTACATTATCCTGGCAACAATTAGTTGTGGACCTAGAAAGGATGGAATATTTGGCATGCGGGTTAAAAATGGAAACGGATTAGAAATTCGTTACTCGGTCGAAAGGACACTAAAGGACAAAGTGTGTATTCCCCAGGGAAATTCAGCCACAGACCAGGATATAATCACGGTTACTGATAGCTATGAGTTCGAAAACGAAGAGCCTATAGATGAAAGTAGTGTAACATGGGAACTTGACTGGAGTGCGTTAGATAATGAAAATATAGAAGTAGTTGGTGAACTTATGATAGAGCTTCAGGGCCGAAGCCCTTCGCTGACATATAAAATCAAGGCAAAACCGAATGCCCCAGCAGGAGAAGCCAATTTAAGAGTGCCTGTAACGCTTGAGTGTGGCGATAAAAGGTGGGATTTACGTAAACAACCAAATATTGAACCTTACCTTACAAGCCCAATTCTGATTGGAATTACCGACGTAAGGCGAGGTAGTACTATTTTTAAGGCCATGATCCGTAACGTAGAGTACCGAAAGTTCGTTGCCTCCTTTCAATGGTTTGCCTGGCTGTCAGAAGTTTTGGGAGATGAATATTACCCTTGGTCTGGTGATGTAAGCGTTCATTGTGCCGTTCCGGAGGAAGAAATTTGTGCTACAAGAAGGAAAAATACCCTTGTCGGCAAGATTAACAGGCGAGTAACAAAGATCAGGGAAGATCTGCTCAAGGAGATGGAAACGAAATTAAAGCGAGCGGGAAAGAAGAGCGCTGAGGCTATCAAAAAAGTTGAGACGGATTATAAGAAGAAGTTGGTAAAAATGGACAAAACAATTAAAGAGTTGGAAGAAAAGGTGAAGAAAATAGGTTAATCGATTATTAAGTATAGTGTCTGATATTTAATAAAACGTTTCAAAATGTGTGAGAGATGAAATCTAAAATTTCTGTTAAACCATCTGAAGCAAAGGGAAACAGCGCAGTTTTTCGGGTACGAAAGGCGGATTTTAATAATTCTGTCCGTTCGCCCATTGACCAAATCTTTTTCCTTCAAAGAACCATCGGCAATCAGGCGGTTCAGGGATTATTCAAATGCGGTGCTATCCAGGCAAAGCTGAAAATCGGGCAGCCTGGTGATATATATGAGCAGGAAGCAGACAGGGTGGCGGATGAAGTGATGCGGATGCCCGAGCCGCGCCCCCAGCGACAGGTTGAGCCGGAGGAGGAAGAGGAGACATTACAACCCAAACCACTTGTCAGCCAGATTACACCTTTGGCTCAGGTGCAGCGTCAAGAGGAACCGGAGGAGGAAGAAGAAGAAGAAGAAACGCTTCAGGCCAAATCTCTCGGTGAACAGATCACTCCATTGGTTCAAAGGCAGGTTGAGGAAGAAGAGGAAGAAGAACTGCTTCAGACCAAAGCTCTGTCTGAACAAATAACGCCTTTAGTCCAGCGACAGGAAGAAGAGGGACAAGAGGAGGAAGAGGAAGAGCTTCTCATGGCAAAAGACATTTCCGGGAGGGCACAGCAGATAACAGATGATTTACATATTCGATTAAACCTGAGCAAAGGCGGTGGACAACCATTGCAAGAGACGGACAGGAATTTCATGGAAAGAAGGCTTGGAGTTGATTTCAGCGGGGTAAGGGTACATACAGATAGCGAAGCTATACATATGAGCAGAGAATTAAACGCGGAAGCATTTATCTATGGAAAGGACATTTATTTTGGAACAGGGAAATATAGTCCAGGAACGTCATCTGGAAGAAGGCTTTTGGCCCACGAGTTGACACATCTAGTGCGGCAGAGCGGTATTCAGGTTCAGCACCACGTTGTGGAGAAGGAAAAGCTGATACAAACTAAGGCGGAAGGCTCACGGGTTCAACGGCGGGTTAAAGAAGAAAGGGAGGAAGAAAAGTTCCCGCTTACTATGGGAGTTACCACAGTACTTTATTTTGATTATAACAGCACAAAGCTACTTGATCGATTTAGGTCTGACTTGGACCGGGCGTATAAGGAAATCAAGCAGTATTTTGATTTTCCTCATCCTGAAATCAAAACGACATGGAAAAAAAAGCAGAGAGTGAGAATATTGGGCTTTGCCAGCAAAGAAGGCTCTTATGCCCATAACAAACGCCTTTCTCAAAGGCGTGCTGACCAAGTCAAGAAGTGGTTGGAAGAAAAGGGATTACCACCAGATAAGTTGAAACCTGAGGGAATGGGGGTTAGTTTGTTGGCCGAGAGGAGGGCACCCGAAGCCTATTGGAGGGATAGGAAGGTCGTCTTTGTAGCACATCCACCCATCCCCTTAATCCCTTTAGGGTTCGAACCAACACCACTAGAATTTCGGTTGACGGACGAACAGGTCAATGAAAGGATTAAGAAAGGATATGCAGGAAATAAAAGATACGAATTATGGAGTCGAGCTTCTGAGTATGCTACATGGGACATCCTAGCCCCATATACTTTAGAAGTTGCGTCAACCCCCGGTATGCCCGGGGGCAAGATTATCAAGATCGGTGATAAAAGTTGGTCCTTAAAACAGGCTCTTGAAAAAGAGGTACCAATGGTAGAGAGAAATCTACGACAAATTCTTTGGAAGACACGAGTAATTCATATGCGATGGCGCCTCCAAAGCCAAAAACCGAGTACTGAACTTAGGAAATAGATAGGAGATAATGAATGGGTGAAAGAACTAAGATAAGTGCCAAAGCACGTGAGGCAAAGAGAGAGAATTCAGTTTCTCACAAACGGAAGGCGGGTTTCTCTCAATCTATAAATTCACCCATTGACCACATCCTGTTCCTTCAAAGAACTATCGGCAATCAGGCAGTTCAGAGATTATTTAAATCCGGTGTTATACAGGCAAAGCTCAAAATAGGCCAGCCCAATGATATATATGAACAGGAAGCAGACCGAGTAGCCGAGCAGGTGATACGCATGCCTGAGCCGGGAGTGCAGCGACAGGTTGAGCCGGAGGAGGAAGAGGAGGAAACGTTACAACCCAAACCACTTGTCAGCCAGATTACACCTTTGGCTCAGGTGCAGCGGCAGGAGGAACCAGAGAAAGAGGAGGAAGAAGAAATCCTCCAGACCAAAGAGGTTCCCGACAAGACCCCCGAAGTTACCCCCGACCTTGAATCTCGCATACAAGCCCTAAGAGGCGGCGGCCAGCCTTTCCCGGAATCTGTCCGTGCCTTCTTTGATCGCCGCTTTTGCTACGATTTTAGTGATAAGCGCATCCATACGGATAGCCGAGCCGCTGGAATGGCTCGCGAGTTAAATGCAAGGGCCTTCACAGTCGGGAGGGATGTCGTTTTCGGTTCCGGCCAGTATTCACCGGAGACTTCGAGCGGGAAGAAGCTGCTGGCACATGAACTGACGCATACAGTGCAACAAAACTATCGCCAGTCGAGGATTCAAAGAAAGATCATCGTTGCCGGGAACCAATACACACCCACTGCGAAATACTATACCTGGCTGGATAATCACTCCTATTCTTCCATGAAGGAGTTCATCAAGAGGATGCATAATGGTGGCAATCCACCGGACTATAACTTTAGCAGCTATACACAAATGGGCAGAGAGGTAAGGCTTAGGAATCAGGCATTAAAAGGAATGGAGGAGGTTAATACTAACGGAAGTGTTAATTATGGAAGCCCTCATAAATTGGATACGGCTTATTGGGACAAAGTAGGCCCAACGCATTTTACAGTCAAGTCGCCTTTGCCGGCCGGCAAAAAGGCCTCTGATGCAATCGAATCCATTTTCAAAGCCGGCGCAGATAATAGATTGGAATGCAATTCTCTGATGGTAGCCGTTCAATACAGGGCCATGATGACGGGTTTGGGCAAAGCTAAATTTAATGCAAAATTCCCCAACGGGAACGGAATCCTTATTTCTCCTCATCATGACCCACGAACAGGTGCCACACCGCATCCTATCTGGGATAAGAATTTTTATAAACAAATAACAATATCAGGGGAATCCGATTTACTTCCCGGGGATTGGGTTTACTTTAAAAACTATGGAGATTATATAACCTGGAATCCGGGCGGACTTTGGAGTGGGGAGCATGCACTGTATATGGGTGGGGGAAAATACCAGGGCTTCGGGCCTGCCACATTTGCAGGAGGTACATCAATGACCAAGGAGGTACTCGAACAAAGATTGTGTGATAAATATAATGTTGGTGCCGACGCGGCTCATCAGAAAACATATACTGCCTCTACGAGTGTATATCCATATGGCAACTCAATAGTGGGATTACGTGACTATGCCAGGAGGCCGGTGATAAAGGAAATAGATAAATAATGACCCCACATTAATTCGGCAAATAGCAGTATTAAACTAAGGACAATTAAAGGACATCCATTTGGTTAACGACAGCGATAGAAATCGAATCCGAATTACAGGCTGGACTCAATTATTTGACACTAGTGGCGTTGCCTTAGAGAAATATATGTCGTTTTCAGCTTATCTTGATGAGAACGATAATAAAACAGAAGAGGTGCATTACGACAAAGATGGATCCATAAAAATCAAGAAATTATTTGATCGGAAGGGCACTGTTTCAGAAGAGGTGCACTATGAAAGCAACGGTTCCGTCGGTTACAAATATATATTTACATACGATGAGTCGGGAAAAGAAATTGAGAGAGCAATGCATTCAACCGATGGCAGCCTTCATAGAAAGCGAGTACATGAATATAACTCGCGGGAAAAGATCGATCGGTCCATCTGGTATGACAAGGACGGCAATGTGGAGGTTATCGATGAATATGAATATAAAGAAGGCGACGGGCTAGTCATAATTACACGTGGAGCAGTCGCGCAATGGACAAATAGCTATGACGAAAACGGGAATATAGTTTTAATTAGCGGAGGGTATTGGTCTGACGATCAACTCTCCCAAACCAAGTTTTTCTATTCTGAAGATGGCCGGCTGATGCAGAAGGACGAAATAAATGGTGAATCAACAAATAGAAGTACCACCACGTATGTATATACGGAAATGGAATCCGATAAGTAAAGAATCCCCGCTCAAACGACAGGTTTATTTCATAAACAAAAAATAAGTGGGGTCACAAAAGGAGGGACATGGGGGACGGGCTTGACTAATTGGACATATTATGATGTGAAAAAAAGGGCTCAAATAGGGGGGAGCCAAGTCTGCGGTTGACTCTTAGTCAGAGTTAGGATCGTCTTCAGGTTTTCAACTTGCTGCCTCAACTTGCGGTCTTTTGATATCTGAGCCGGCGTTCGCTCCAGAGAAGGGAGTAGGAATGGGAACGGCCAAAAAGCGCCGGGATAAACCGGCATAGCAAAGATCTGACTTTTCTTTGTTTCTTTGACAGGAAAATCAGGAGGAACAAATGGCGTTAAAAGATTGGCTCATAGGAACGTTTAAACAGAATGGTTATCTAAAGACTGAATCCGGGAAGATTTTGCTCACCACGCTCCCAAAAGGGGCGCCACAGCCACCTGAATCGGGAGCGCTGCCTGTTGCCGATGAAGACTTAGGAAAAACAGAACTGGTTCAAGGGGAGCTTGACGGCAAGATTTTCTATTCGGCACAGGTAGTGGAAACTCTGCCCCGCTTAACCGGTGCATTGATTCAAAAGCTTGCAGAAAAGGGCATCGTTTCTTTAACGGAGATTCAAGAGCGCCTGTCCGAGTTGGAAAGTGAGCAGGAAATAGGGCAACCGAAAAAGCTTTGTGCCCTGGTCATTGGGCACAAGAAAAGCTCTCCCGGTGCGGTCAACGAAAGGGCGGGCATTAGTGAGTTCGATTTCAACGAAGATTTGGCCATTCGCATTGAAAAGAAAATCCGAAATGCAGAAGTGCAGCGAATTTACAGAAGGACATATAAGGAGCTACCAGACGACATAAATGCTCTTAAGCCGGATTTTGTTATCAGCCTTCATTGCAATGCTTTTAATACCCAAGTTGCAGGCACAGAGGTGCTTTACTATCACAAATCCGAAAAGGGCAGGAAGATGGGCGAAATCCTTGTCAATTATCTTGTTGAACATCTAAAACTGCCCAACAGAGGAGCAAAGCCAAAGGCGGCTGAAGATAGAGGCGGCTATCTTTTGCGTTATACGAAAGCCCCATGTCTCATTGCTGAGCCATTTTTTATTGATAA
>JAUVKS010000190.1 GCA_030596145.1 Pseudomonadota bacterium
TATCCAACGTCCTCAGTAAGTTCTTGGTTAAGTTGGCAGGCGCTAGTCTTTCCCTGATCAGTCTCTTGAGGAACGGCTTTGTATGCTCTATCATATCAAAATCCGGATCAAGCTCCCTTCCCGTTCCTTCCATGAGTACCAAGGCCTTGGCCATGAGCGTCCAATCGGCCGGAACCTTTATCCGGTGTTCGTGGATAATCTCAAAGAGGTCATTGACGATTGTCCCGATATCCAAACGTCTGAGTGGAATTTGATAATACCTCTCTATAAACTCTAAAAGATCCAACTGGAGCCTTCTCCTGTTTATCGTTGCGTCCACAATGCCCGCCTTTATGAACACTTTAGTTATGCCCTCGACATCTTTCCTCACAACGGAGAGTATCAATCTGATCATCTGACTCTTGGTCTGATCGTCGACCCGTCCCACTATCCCATAGTCCAGAAGACAAATTATATTATCATCGAGAACAAATATATTACCCGGATGTGGATCGCCATGAAATAATCCATAGACTAAAACCTGTTTCAGGAACATGTCAGCCCCTCTCTTGGCAATGACCTTTCTGTCCAGCCCGGCATTTTCAAGGTCTTTAAAATCTGACACTTTTATTCCATCAATATATTCCATGGTTAAAATTCTCTTGCTGGTCAAATCCCAATATACCTCGGGCACATAAAAGACATCATCATCTGAAAAGTTTATGGCAAACCTTTCCATGTTGTGGCCTTCTCTGACAAAATCCATTTCTCTGTTTATCGTCCGGCCAAATTCTCTGACCACACCCTCCGGGTCATATAGTTCACTTTCTGCAATATGTTTTTCGGCCAACGAGGCCAGTCCGCTCAATATGTCAATATCGGCATTGACAGTTTCCTTAATCCCCGGTCGCTGGATTTTAACAACTACCCTGTTCCCGTTTTTTAGCCTGGCAAGATGCACCTGTGCTATGGAAGCCGCAGCAATGGGTTCTTCAACAAACTCCGCGAACAAATCCTCCATGGAAGCGCCCAGTCCCAAGTCTATTTGCGACTTCACCGCATCAAACCCAAAGGAGGGCACCTCATCCTGGAGTTTCTTGAGTTCTTCGATAAATTCCGGGGCTATCACATCCGGTCTTGTACTCAGGAATTGTCCTATCTTAATGAATGTCGGCCCCAGTTCTTCCAAGGCCAGCACCAACCTTCTTGCCCTGGTCAACTTTATCGTCCCTTTGTCTCCCCTCTTGAAACGAATGATCCGTTTGCCCGTCTCAATATATATACCCATATTGAGTCGTTCTACAAGGTCATCGAGACCATACGTAACCAGAACACTTATAATCTGCCGGTACCGTTTCATGTTTCGATAGAATTGAGGTGCCCTCCTCATTCTCATTTCCGACCCCTACGTTTGTATCTTTTCACTAACTTTTTCAATCTTTTCTTTTAATTCATCCACTTCTTTCTTCGTGGCCAGGTTCATCTTGGCCAACACCTTGGACACTTCCCTGGAAATCTTTTCGTCTAATTCTTCCCTACTCTTCTTTGCCCGCTCTGTCATGTCCTTGACTAAGCTCTTTCCCTCCTCTTCAGTCAACTCCCCCTTCTCTATCCATGAGGTTACAAGCTTCCTGATTTTTTCTTCAGTCAGGGAAGTCAAACCAACACCGACCAGCAGTGATTTCCTGATAAAATTCAACATACGTCTCACCTCCTCTCATCAAAAATTAATGTGCATTTACATAAACCTAGTGTCGTGTCGCATATTCTCATAATGGGAACCTTTCCAGAATATCCTCTTGCATTTGGCACAGGATGAAAAGTCTCTGTGGGTCTGGAACACATAATCGGGAACATCCCCCTCAACATCCTCTCTTTTTATCTTTTTTAACTCATTGTTGCACAGTATACAACGGGTAAAGGCTCCGGCAGGGTCTATATTTAAATTCAGTCTCGTTCTCACCTCTTCAAACTGTGCCTTGTGGTCGTCATCATGGACAAAGAGGAACGCATATTTTCCCCCTTTATTCCTTATGAGAGTGTTCCTGGTTAAGACGATTCGTTTTTCTCTTCTCCCTATGCAGAGAAGTTCTTCAAAGTCAACCCTATTGGAGTACATGGTGTCAAAACCATGGACACCTCCAAATGTTTATCAATTCAAACACAACCAATCGTGTGCCTTAACTAGTGTCCATCCATAAATGAGGATTTTTGTTCAAGATCAAGGCATGCGAAAAAAATAACCGCAGGCATATAGTTGATATTTCGAGGATTATTTTTTGAGCATAACGCAGAGATTGGGCAAAAAGACCATTTATGGATGGACACTATTTAAAGTTGTAATGCTTTCTTACAGGCGCCTTAATATCCCAGATACAGGACAAACCTTTGGGGAATGTAACAAAATCTCCCTTCCCGAATTCCACGGTCTTGCCATCTTTTGTTTCAACAATAACTTTGCCTTCCAATAGATAGCATTCCTCAGTACTGTCATAATGCCAGTCAAAGCGAGAAATTTCTTTTTCCCATATGGGCCAGGATAAAATATCTTTTGTTTCAAGATCCTTGTTTGTTGGTTTCTTAATTTCAATTTTCATATTTTGCCCCTTTCAATAGAATTTCCGAGACGTTGGAATAGTTAAGTCAAAAGAGATAAACCATACAATGTTATTTAACAGGAGCCGTTATGTAAGACTTTTTTTGGCTGAAATCAGATCAATGACCTGTTGTATACCTTCCTCTCTGCTCACTTTGCTCAGGTTTATCACGAGGCTAAATAGTGAAGGGTTTAAATAGTCAACTTTGTAGAAATACTCCATGAATTTCTTTTCCCTTTTATCCTGTTCATCTATATAGTTTTCAACATCGCAAACTCGCGATGACAATAATTTTCTGGCGGTTTTGACTCTGTCTTCCCATTCAGCCCTAACCTTTATAAAATATGCGCCGTCATATCCCTGAAGAATACAGTGACTCCCCCGTCCGACGATGACAATATTGCCCCTTTTGTAAAGGGAAATGACAATCTCTTCCAGCAATTTGAAGTAAATCTTGGAATCCATATACCCAGCACTATCACCGATAATCCTTTTAATGAAGTTCATGCTGACCGTCTTGGAAAGAATCTGCATCAGTCCTCTGGATCGACCATCTTCATAGGATTCCACATATTCCTCAGATATATTTGCGCGGCGGGCCAGCTCCCGAATTATATCCCTGTCCGCGTAGTCGTAGTTCAACTTTTTGGCAAGGGCCTTGCCGAACGCCCTTCTATTTGTAGCATATAATCCAAAAATGGTTATAACAGCCATGTGTTACCTCCTTCAGGCGTGGCCTCAAACGTGTGGCTATAGCGCTTCGGCCATAATATCGTTGATTACTAATAGGAGATCATAGATCCGAACTCTTCCCAGTAATTTTTTCCCTTGCACAACCGGAAGTACGGCTAAATTATTTTCGATCATAAACTTTACCGCCTCTAAGATATGTGAATCAGCGCCCAAAGATTTCACTTCCCTATTCATAATTTCGCCGATTGGTATAGTGCCCGCAGGGCCAGGACCTTTATTGAGAAACTCTTTCCAGGTAAGGTCATCCCCGGCAATGATTTTTTCCTTCTGAAATATGGGGACCACCGCCTCGAGGATATGCCTGCGTCTCACTTTTCCGAGAAGTTCCCCGGAATCATTAATGACAAATATTTTTTCTGCAACCGGAGCATCCGGTTTTTTCTTGAAAGCACGCACCGCATCCGCAAGTGAGCTATCGGCATAGAGGTGTGGGATATCCCGCTTTATTACGTCTTTCAGGAGTATCTCCTCGATGATTAGTCCCCGATCGAGTTCAAATTCAGCATCGCGAATCTTAAGATCCCTCCTGGTCTTATTTTCGTATGCCGCCTCCAGTTTCGCCATAAGAATTTCAAT
>JAUVKS010000027.1 GCA_030596145.1 Pseudomonadota bacterium
TATCCACCCTGGACAGCTCCTCCGTAACCATGGCATTGCCCAAAATTCCGACACCCGCCCCACCGTACTCTTCCGATATCCAGCCACCTACGAGACCGTTTTCTGCACCCTTTTTCCGGATTTCCGGCGTGTATTTCTCCCTCTCATCACATTCATGCGAGATGGGGGCAAGCTCGGCCTGGGCAAATTTGTACGCCATCTCCTTCAACATCTTTTGCTCATCGGTCAATTCAAAATCCATTTTCTCTCCTTCCTCAATTCTGTAATAAACAGAGAAATATTAAAAAACAGTGGCTGATATAAACATGATTTCAAATAAGCCAAGTGTCCCTTCAGCTGCGTATAATGTTATTTCTGGTCCAATCGTACTCGCAAATCTATCTTTAACACCTTACCGGTCGGATTACTTAGAGTATAGAAGCCTCTATTTTCTTCACCAATAAGATTCTCTTTCGGAACCGACACATCCTCGAATACTATTCCCGTTGTATCTGAAGAAAGAAGCCTTGTTTTATCAAATTTCCTCGACGCGGACCCCCCCCGTTTCCACAGCCTCACTGTACGGGATATCCAGGTCGTCCCTTTTTGAGCCTAAACATTTTTCGTTGACTTCTTAATGAAGAGACTCATGACCTCTTCCACTGCCGTGTAGGGATCGATCTCTCCGGCAACCATCCTCTCTAGATACTTTCGTCTCAGGCCAGTTCCCCGAATATGATCAAAGATCACCCGCTCGATTTCATCCTTGATCAGCACGCTGCTTTCTTTCTCCGCCCTCTGAAAGGCGAATCTTTTGAGTCCATCACCTTTCCTCATGTGGGCTTGATGCTTATCGACCTGGTTCACAACTTCATCGATCCCCTCTCCCGTTGTGGCGACGGTGGCGACCAGAGGAATGGACCATCCACCTTCCTCTATATGGCGCATTCTCATGGCCACCTCGAGATCCAGCAGGGCCTTCTCCTTTCCGGGCATATCGGCCTTATTCAGGACAGCGATCTGGGCGATTTCCATGATCCCGGCTTTCATGGCCTGAATGTCATCTCCCATGGTCGGCGTCAAAACCAAGATGCAGGTTTGAACCAGTCGGGCTACATCAACCTCGTCCTGCCCCGTACCCACGGTCTCTACAATAACCACATCGTAACCCATTGCCTCCATCACCCGAATTGCATCCACTACCCCCCGGGCAAGACCTCCCAGATAGCCACGGGATGCCATGGAGCGGATATAGACCCCTTTATCCCTTCCATGGACCTGCATACGCAACCGGTCTCCCAGGAAGGCGCCTCCCGTGAAGGGGCTCGAAGGGTCAACGGCGATGACGCCGACGGTTCTCCCCCTCTTCCGGTAGTTGCCGATCAGGCAGGAAACCAAACTGGACTTTCCTGCCCCGGGAGACCCCGTCACACCCAGCACAATGGACTTTCCAACAGGAACGAAAAGGTGCTTCAAAACGTCACGGGCAATCTTCTCTTTTCTTTCAATGGCCGATATGAGCTTTGCAGCGGCCCTCCGGTCATTCTCCTTTACCTTTTGCGCCCACTCCTCAATAGTAATCTCTTTCATAACATTCCTTACTGTCTTACATTGTTTCTGATGTACGCGACGAACGTCTCGGTGAGGGAACCGGCTGAAAAGACCTCATCAACTCCCATTTCCTTAAGGAACGGGATATCCTCCGGTGGGACCACACCTCCCACGACGAGGAGAACATCATCAAGACCGGCCTTCTTCATCTCCTCCACAATGAGGGGGGTATAGACAAGATGCTCTCCCGACAAAAAAGATGGTCCGATGACATCCGCGTCCTCATCGATCGCCGCACTAATGATATCCTCGGGCATCTGATACATCCCCAGGTAAACAACTTCCATGCCCGCCTCCTTGAGGAGGCTGCTGACGACTTTGGCTCCCCGGTCATGCCCGTCAAGGCCCACCTTCGACACCACGACTTTGATTTTCCGATCTTTACTCTCTTTTGCTTTAGCTTTACTCATGGCTTGACTCCTTAATTTAATCAAAAAGGCGCTTCGATGATTTCCATCGGGTCATAGGAATGTCCAAAAGCAAGACGGACGGCGCCCATCATCTCCCCCGTCGTGCCTCCCGCTTCGGTGGCCTCGATCATATACGGGATGACGTTCTCTCTACGCTCGGCCGCCGCCCTGAGTGCCAGTATCTTCTCTTTCCACAGGGTCTGATTTCTCTCCTTCTTGAGTTTCTTCACCATCTCGATCTGCCTCTTTACGGAGTCTCTGTCAATTCTCTGAACCCCCAATGGGGTCGTTGTTTCCTGCTCGGTGTTGAACATGTTGACACCCACCAGTATCTTATCCCGGTCATCGATTTCCTTCTGACGGGTCAGTGCCTCTTTTTCAAAAACCCTGTCCAGCCACTCCGTGCGGATAGCCTCGTACATCCCGCCTACTTCTTCGACTTCGGCCATCACTTTGTAGATTTCTTCTTCCAGCTTGTTGGTGAGATTCTCCACATAATAGGACCCACCCAGAGGATCGGACACGTTGGTAACCCCCGTCTCATAAGCCAGGATCTGCTGCGTCCGGAGGGCCTGGGTATGTCCGCTTTCCGTGGGCAGGCATATGGGCTCGTCGTAGGAACAGCAGTGCAGGGACTGCACGCCACCCAGAACAGCCGCCAAGGCCTGATAGGCGATGCGGACAATATTGTTCAGGGGCTGTTGGGGGGGCAGGGAGCAACCGGCTGTATGAACGGCAAATCTGAATTGCTGCGATGACACCTTCTGCGCCCCATAATGTTCCCTCATCAGCTTTGCCCAGATCCGGCGCGCTGCCCTGATCTTGGATACCTCCTCGAAGATGTCGATGTGACAGGAGACGTAGAAGGCAAAGCGCTGCGCAAAGTCGTCAACCTTGTAGCCCCGGCGTATCATCTCATCGATGTAAAGGCGTGCAATGAGAAAGCCGAGGGCCACTTCCTGGGGGGCGGTTACGCCCTGTTCCCGGAGGTCGTAAAGGTTGACGGTGGTGTAATACCATTGAGGTATTTCCTTGGTGCAGTATTCGATAACATCCGCTCCCATCTTGATGGAAAGATCGAGAGGAGAGGCGGGACGGAAGCCGCAGTAACGGAAATGGACAGGATCGTTCTGAATGGTCCCCCGCAGTTTCTTGAGGTCATAGCCCCGCTTCCTGGCCACAGCTACGTATTGAGCCATTGTGACAGGGGCTACCGCAGAGGCCGTGATGAGAGACCACGAGACCTTGTCCAGGGGGATATTCGCCGTCATGGTCTCCATATCGTACATGTTGGTAATGCAAACGCCCGTGAGCCCCACTTCGTGCTGCGCCCAGGGATGGTCCGCATCCAGGCCCATCTCGTAAGGAATGTCGGCAATGGTATTCAGCCCCGACCCCCCTTCATCCACGAGGACCTTCGACCGGTCGTGAGTATCCTGCGGAGACCCCATCCCGATAACCTCACGCCTGGTCCAGTATCGCCCGCGGAACATGTTCCGGTGAATCCCACGCGTAAAAGGATAGTCTCCTGGGTCTCCGATCTCTTTATATTTCTCGGGGGGAAGATCCTGAGGCGTGTAGACTTCCTGCACATCCAGCCCGGACCAGGTAAGGCTGCTTTTCGGCTTTTCATAGTAAGCCGCAAGGTACTTGTCCCAGTCCACATCTTTTTCTTGAGCGACCGGTACCGCTTTTTCTGTTGCTTTCTTCATGTCACACTCCTTTTAAATACATTCACTAAGTTGCAAATGTTGGATTCCCGTTTGCGTAAAAATGACCACATAAAGCATTCAGGACAAAATTCAAAGTTCTTGCTCTCAATTTGCAACAGTTGTGCCAGTGAAGCCTGACTTCAAATGATAAGCCCTACAGTACCTTATTACTGCCTGTTTTCAAAAGTATGACTGAAGTCCACTTGATGCGAACTCATAATGACGACCGTTGTCGAAGGGGGGGAGGGACTTTGTCATGTAAATTTATTACACTGCGGAAGTGAAAACATTTCACATCTTAGCCTGTTTCGATCAACTCATAATGAAAGTCATTGACAGCACCTTTTCTCTCTTTTTCAAAGACAACCTCTACCCTGCTACCAATAGCCAGTTTTTTCGCAGCCTTACCGAGATCAGCAATGTCTTCACCGCATACGCATAACATCTCAAACGGGTACCTCCGAAGTCTTGCACCATCTTACAACAAGGGACAGATCAAAGAGACCGGACAAAATCCTCATTGCCGCCAGAATTACCCCGAAGGAAGATGCCAGCATGGTTACATGTGAAGAAAAAAAGCAGATATCATTAGATTATTTTGAAAGTAATGCTAAATCGGGAGGATATTAAAAGATATTGTAACTCGTGTTGATATTCCAAAAGTGAAAAAAACACACAGAAAATGTGAAGATAGTACACGTTTAAGATGGGCTTTTGTCAGATTGGCCTAATGAAGGATCTAATTTGTTAATCAGGTATCTTAAGGAAAAGCGGTCTATCTTTAATAGTTTTGCCGCCCTTTCTTTTTTGCCGCCCGACTTCTGCAAGGCCTTTCTAACAAGCATTGCCTGAAATGAGCCGGTAAATTCTTTGATATCAATTCCCTCATCAGGAATCTCAAAGTTTCCTAAGTGATTTAAACCGCTTATTTCTAAAAGATTATCGTGACCGGATGCAATTTCAACAGGTATATGTTCACACCCTATTATCTCCGGATTATCGATAATCATTATCCTCTCAATGATGTTTCGGAGTTCCCTGACATTTCCCGGCCATGAATAACACATCAATAAATCCATAGCATCTGACGATATGCCTTTTACACTTTTATTAAATAACTCATTAAACTCATTGATAAAATATTTTGTCAGGAGAATAATATCTTCTTTCCTGTCTCTCAGGGGAGGCAAAGAAATATGAATAACATTCAATCGATAAAACAGATCTTCCCTGAACTTTTTCTTTCTTACCTCATCACGGAGATGATAGTTAGTGGCAGTGATAACCCTTACGTCCATTTCCACAATTTTATCGCCACCCAAACGTCTGAATTTTCTCTCCTGCAGAACGCTGAGAATCTTTGCCTGCATTGCAGCATCCATATCGCCAATCTCATCAAGAAACAAGGATCCTCCATTTGCCTGTTCTGCGAGACCCTTTTTTGCTTTCTTTGCATCGGTAAATGCCCCCCGCTCGTAACCAAACAATTCACTCTCCAGAAGTGTGGATGGTATGGCTGCACAGTTAATCTCAACAAACGGACCATTGCATCTTGAACTGTTATAATGAATTGCCTTTGCCACCAATTCCTTCCCCGTGCCACTTTCTCCTTCTATTAATACGGTTGCAGAATCAATCCGGGCAACTTTTTTTATCATATCCAGAACCTGATGTATTGCATCGCTCCGGCCAATGATCTTATCAAATCCATAAAAGATTCTGTCTTTTTCTACAAACCTTCTAACATCTCTTTGTAAGCTTTGCGTCTTGATGGCCAAGTTGATAAGAGATGTAATATTCTTTGTTTTAAATGGCTTGTTAATGTAATCAAGGGCGCCTGACTTCATGGCGAGGATAGCATTGTCGATAGTGCCATATCCTGTCATCATGACAACCATAAGATCATTGTCTATGTCCTTCAGCATTTTAAGCACATCGATACCGTTTATGTCAGGAAGCCTGATGTCAAGCAGAACCAGATCAATACTTTCTTTCTTAGCTATCGATAGGCCCTCAGCGCCGGTTTCCGCAACGTAGACTCCAAAGCCCTCCTCTTCCAAAGCTACCTTGAGAGATTTTCTGATAAGTTTTTCGTCATCGACTACTAAAATCTTTGCCATTTATAAAATCCTATCAATCAATTATCGGTAAAAACACAGCAAACTTTGTGCCATTGCCCTCTGCCGATTCAACTTTTATAAAACCGTTATGCTCCTTGATGATACTGTGAGTTATGGAAAGGCCCAGACCCGTCCCCGTACTATATGTTGAAAAGAAAGGATCAAAAATACGGTCTTTGATATGGACCGGAATGCCTATCCCTGTATCGTTAATACTGACCATTACGTTCTTAGGTTTGTCTAAAACATTTTGACCATGATTATAGAAAATCTCAATGGTAAGATCGCCACCTTCAGGCATTGCCTGAATCGCATTAATCACAATATTTAATAACCCCTGTTTTATCCTCCCGCGATCCATATACGTTTTAGGGATGTTTTCACCATATTTGACCTCAACTCTTACGTTTTGATTTTTACATTGTTTATTAATCAAGAAACATATGCTCTGGATAATTTCATTAATGTCAACCATTTCTAACTTCAAATCTTTGGGACGCGCAAAGTCAAGAAGACCAGCAACTATTTTATCTAACCTCTCTATTTCGAAAGTAGCTTCTTCAATCAAACCTTTATCTGCTTCAGATAATTGTCTTCTGTTCCTTAAAACATCCAGAACCACCCCGATCCCTGTGAGGGGATTCCTTACTTCATGGGCTACTCCAGCCGCCAGCTCGCCTAATGATACTAATCGATTGACTTGCTGCAAATACTTGTTCCTCTCACGAATACTGGTAATATCTTGAACAGTAAACAATACTCCTATCATATTCCCAGCATCATCGAAAATGGCAGAGGAATTTATACTCACTATGACGTTATGTCCTTCCTTTTTCCTGAAGTTACACTCACAACCTTCGATGCTTTCATGGTTTAAGAGGGTAGATTTAAATATCTTTTCCAGTTCCGGATTTAACTTATAAAAACTCTGTATGGATTTGTTCAAGACATTATTTTTTTTGATCCCGAATATTTCTTCAGCCGCCGGATTTAAAGAAGTTATCTTTCCGTGGACATCAACGGTAAACATTCCATTAATGGAACTGTTAAGCACATTTTCAGAAAACTTCTTTTCATTTAACAGGTCTTCATAAAGTCTTGAATTTTCAATAATTATACTCGCATAACCGGCAAAAATGGATAGTGTTTCTAATTCATGTTCAGTGATCTCGGTCTCACCCTGCTTCTTGTCAACTCCCAATAATCCAATAACGTCTCCTTTTATCTTGAGGGGCACATAAAGCGTGCAACCTCTCCCTATGTTTCTCGTTATTTTTCTATCCAGATCTGTCACAATAGGGTCGGAATTAAAATCCTTAACTATAATTGTGACTCCTGTTAAGGCTGCCTTTGCTTCTATACAATTATGCTTTTTAAGACGAAATGGTTTTTCCCATGCCGTCTTTTCCTGCTCAGGAGTAAAACCAGTAATATATTTACATTCGAGAGTTTCTTCCTCCTGATCGATGAGGTGAATAGAACATCTATTGAAGCCAAGCTCATATTTCACGGTTTCCATAATAGCTGCCACGACGCTATCTACCGAAGAAGGCTCTGTTAATAACGTACTTATCCTGTAAATATTAGAAAGAACATAATTAGATGTTTCATCTAAGACATGATTCTGTTTTATTGTCATTTCAGACCCCCTCATAAAAATATAGACATTACGGTTTTTATATAATCTTCTCCTCCCTTAACCCGGCAATTTTCTCATCTGTCATCCCAAGTTCCTTAAGAACCTCCTCGGTATGCTCACCAAGAGTTGGAGGAGGTGTTTTCAGCTCCGCCGGTGTCTCAGAAAACTTGCCGGGGAAATTCAGCTGACGGATTTTTCCCTCAACCGGGTGGTCCATTTCCACAACCATATTACGGTGCACCACCTGGGAATGAGAAAACGCCTCATCAAAATTATTCACCGGCTCACAACAGCAATCAACATCCTTCAAAAACTCTATCATCTCTTCTCTGGTATGGGCCAAAAACAACTCTCCAACTTCAGCAATCAGCCCTTCCCTTCTGTCGCCCCCTGCATATTGAACCTCAATCCAGTCCTCTCTTTCCACCGCCTCGCAGAAAGCCACCCAGAACTGCGGTTCAAGGGCGCCAAGAGAAATATATCTGTCATCACTTGTCTTATAAACATTGTAACATGCAAACTGACCGGTTAACAGCTCCTTCGACGGTCTCGGAGTTATGCCATCAAAAAAATATTTGCCCGCATACATACACAGCCATGCCATGGCGCCATCCATCATCGATATGTCTATATACTGCCCCTTACCTATTCTGTCTCTCCCAATAATAGCCGCCAAAATGCAATACGCCGCAAGCATACCGCCACCGCCAACATCGGCAATCTGTATGCCTGGCAATATCGGCTTGCCGTCCCTGGTGCCCGTAACCCCCGTAATACCGGCAATGGACAGATAATTCATATCATGCCCCGCCTTCCGCGCATAGGGACCATCCTGACCATAACCGGAAATGGAGCAGACAACAATCATTGGGTTTATCTTCTCAAGATCCTTATACCCTATCCCCAATTTATCTATAACGCCGGGACGAAGCCCCTCCAGCACTACATCAGCGCCTTTGACAAGCTCAAAAAAGATTTCTTTGCCGCGCGCGCTCCTCAAATTCAGCGTCATACTTTTTTTGTTTCTGTTAACCGCGAGAAAAAAAGCGCTATCCTCCCTTTGCTTTGGAGGAAAATCCCTGAGATAGTCCCCTCTTCCAGGCTCCTCTATCTTGATGATTTCAGCGCCAAGATCACCCAACATCATGGAACAATATGGTCCCGGCAATAACCTCGATATATCAAGAACTCGTATACCCGATAACGCACCAGTAGACATTTCTCACTCCCTCCATGTTTTTTATTTGACAAGAATTCACCTCCATCCTCCCTTTACTAAAGGGCGGCGGCGTGGAAATTTTCACAAGGATTATAATTTATGCATTCGCAAAAAGTCTGTCATTCCCGCGTAGGCGGGAATCCATAAACGGCCAAGCAGTTGAAAAGAATAGATTCCCGTTTTCACGGGAATGACAAAATTGTGTATATTTCGGCTTTTTACGAGACCATCATAATTGAAAGTGTGTAGTTTTTCACTATTTTTATCTTTTTTTCCCAAATCATGATATATAAACACATTATCGTATTTTTTATTTCTTACGATTTCGTCAACTTAAGGAGATGGAAAATGAAAAAGTTGCTTGTATGGCTTTTGACTTTGTCTTTAACTTTCTGTTTTTTTAGCCCTTCTTTTGCCGCGAAAAAGCCCGGTATAGTTAAGATTGGTGTTTTTCTACCGATGACGGGTGCCGTTGCGGCTTCTGGACAAACGGAATGGGCCGGCATCAAAATAGCCAACAAAATAAAACCCACCGTTCTTGGCAAAAAGGTAAAACTTGTTCTGGTCGATACCAAGAGTGACGAGACTGAAGCAGCCAATGTTGTCAGCAAATTAATAAAGAAGGACAGGGTTTGCGCAATGATAGGAGGAATTACCAGCGATAACACAATGGCAGGAGCAGAAGTAGCAGATAAGGCGAGGATACCGATTGTCTCACCCACATCTTCGAACCTCATGGTTACTCAGGACAGAAAATATATTTTCAGGGTTGGCTTCATTGATCCCTTCCAGGGAAAGGTAGCCGCTAAATATGCCTACAGCACTACGGGAGCCAGGAAAGCCGCTATTATGATCGATATTGCCAAGGATTACTGCATTGGCCTTGCCAACTCTTTCGCCAAAAGCTTTATCAAGATGGGTGGGAAGATTGTGGCAACAGGATACTGTCAGACAGGAGATCAAGATTTCACGGCACAACTTTCAGCCATCATGGCAGCAAAACCGGATGTTCTATATCTGCCAAATTATTATGCCGAAGTTGCCCTCACTTGCAAACAGGCCGCTGAACTGGGCCTGAATGTTCCTATATTTGCGGCCGATGGTGCCCATGTTTCAGAGCTCATTAAGATAGGTGAAAAGGCTGTTGAAGGGGTTATATTGACCAGCCATTTTGCCAGAGAAGCAGCAACCACAGTGCTTGCAAAGAAATACATCGAAATATATGAAAAGGAAACGGGCAAAGAGGCAAGCGCCCTTGATGCACTGGGAGCGGATGCCTATTTTGTCTTGTTAGATGCCATTGAAAGGGCTAAATCGACGAGAGGTAGCAAAATCAGGACCGCTTTGGCAAACACAAAAGCCTTTCAAGGAGTTTCCGGCACTATCAATATCAGCAGAAATGGAAACACAATTAAAAGCGCGGTTTTGGTACACGTAAAAGACGGAAAATTCCAGTATCTTAAGACTGTTAACCCATAGCGGCCATGGGGGCACATGAAAAAGCTTCTTTTACATCGAGACCTTTCAAAAAAGAGCTTTGAAAAACGCGTCCTTTCTGTCATTCCCACGAAAGTGGGAATCCATAAGGAGTTGGAAATACTGGATTCCCGTTTGCACGGGAATGACCATTTATACTATTTAGGGCAAAACTCAAATGTCTCACAAATATAAAAAATCTACTTGATATATTTGAAAAACTTCACATCCGGGGAAATTACCAGTGTTGTATCCTCTTTCAGGCTCTTCTTATAGGCTTCAAGGGTTCTTGTAAATTCGAAAAATTCAGGGTCTTTTTTATAGGCATCGGCGTATATCTTCACCGCCTGAGCATCTCCTTCTCCCTTGGCCACTTCCGACTCTTTATAGGCCTTCGCCAGTATTATAGTTCTTTCCATATCGGCTTTGGCCGTTATCTTCAGAGATTCCTCTTCTCCTTCGGATCGATATTGCTTCGCCTGCCTTTCTCTTTCCGCCCTCATCCTGTCAAAGACATGTTTTTCGTTCTGTTCGGGAAGATCCGCCCGCTTGATCCTCACATCAACAACTTTTATCCCGTAATCCCCTGCACGAACATCAGATTTTTCGGTTACTATTTTCATAATATCATCTCTCGTTACCGAAATGATATCTTCCATGGTATGCCGTCCCAGCTCAACCCTGAGTTGCGCGTAAACAATATCGTCAAGCCTTGACTGCGCTCCCATCTCACTTTTGACAGTTTTGTAAAATTTTAACGGATTAACAATCTTCCATTTAGTGTAGTTATCAACAACGAGATTTTTCTTGTCTTTGGTAAGAATTTCAGCAGGGGGGGCATCGTATACCAATATCCTGTTTTCAAAGTAAATCACCTGCTGAATGAAGGGTATCTTAAAATGAAGTCCCGGTCCCGAAATTCCTCCTACCGGTTTCCCCATCTGGATGACAATGGCCTGTTTTGTCTGATCCACCGTATAAACCGAAAATGAAACAACAGCAGCAACAACAACAACCAATGCGGCAATCGTTCCAAATATTCCTATTCTCTTCATTGTTCCCTCCCGAAATCTAATGGTTTCATTAGCCTAATTAGCTTTGTTGGTTATGTTTTTCTTCAATGGGAGATAAGGTAAAACATTACCCCCTATTTTCCCTTCAACGATAATCTTATCTATCGTAGGCAGTATCTCTTCCATCATTTCAATGTATAATCTCTTCTTGGTAACATCTTTAGCCATCGTGTATTGCTTAAGAACCTGTAAAAACCTGCTCACATCCCCCTGTGCGGAAATGATCTTCGCTTCTTTGTAAGCGATGGCATCATTTGTAATCTGAGCCGCCTTTCCCTTCGACTTGGGCAAAATATCGTTACGGTATCCATAGGCCTCATTGATGGCCCTGGCTTTATCCTCCTTGGCACTGGCAACGTCTTTGAAGGCCGCCATAACTTGATCAGGTGGATGGACATCCTGAAGCTGAACAGCCACTACATGTATTCCGACATCATAACTGTCCAATATTCTCTGAAGCACCACCTTGGTATCCTGTTGAACCTTAAATTTTCCTACCGTCAGTATATCATCTATATCGTTTTTGCCTGCAATCTCCCTCATGGCCGCTTCAGCCGCATCCTTTACCGTCTTGTCCTGCTTTCTCACATTGAAAAGATAATTCATCGCGTTACTTATCTTATATTGAACAATAAAACTCATGTTCACTATGTTCTCAGCCTTTGTAAGCATTAAACTTTCCGCGGGAACTACCCTGTAGCGACCGTGCTCTTTACCACCGATTGTTCTGAAGCCTATTTCTATCCTTCGCACCTGTGTTACTTTTGGTCTCAACACCGTTTCAATCGGAGCAGGCAGGTGATAATGTGGACCCGGCATCGTGGTGCGCACCGCTTTACCAAACCGCTTCACCACCCCTATTTCATCGGGTGCAACAAAGAAGATACCAGACGCCATCCATAACAAAAATACGACCGCAACAATTATCGGTATTAATCCATACTGTCCGATAAACGGAATCTTGGATGGCATCAAATTCTTGATTCTATCCATTACAACCGTAAAATCAGGCTGCCCTTTGCCCTCCCATGGGCTCTTACCACCACCGCGCCAAGCCATAATAATACCTCCAAAAATCGGGTTTATTTGGTTAAGCTTAACACGCTAATTAGAGGCTGTCAAATAGAATAATGGAGCCCCCTATAGCTCATAGCTCATAGCTCATAGCTCATAGCTCATAGCCGTATGTAGCGTCGGGCTTTAGCCCTGCAACCACGGCAGCCCTGAAGGGCTGTGCTATACTACCGTTCAGCTGTTGTATAAAACACAGATGTATGGTAGTTAAGGCAAAAATACGGGAGCAGAATAATGAATCCAGAGGTATTCAGAGAATATGATGTCAGGGGAGTTGTTGACAGGGATTTGAACTTCGACTTTGTTTATAACCTGGGGAGAGCCATCGGTACCTATGGGATCAACCATGGGGTGAAAACCATGACAGTTGGAAGGGACTGCCGCCTCAGTTCTGAAGAATATCAAGGTGCCATCAAGAATGGAATCAGAGCTACGGGTATAAATGTGATAGACATTGGTCTTTGCGCCACCCCAATTCTCTATTTCTCCATCAGGCATCTCAATACAGACGGCGGAGTAATGGTAACCGGAAGCCACAATCCTCCCGAATTCAACGGATTCAAGATATGTATCGGGCCAGATACTATCTACGGGGAAGAGATACAAAAATTAAGAAAAATAATGGAAGATGAAAACTATATTTCCGGAGAAGGAACTTCAGATCAAGAAGATATATCAAAACCCTATCTGGACTATCTACATGAAAGTGTTGAAATAAAAGATGGATTAAACGTCGTACTGGATGCCGGAAATGGTGTGGGTGGAGTGTTCGCCATTCCCTTATTTGAGAGGTTCGGTTGTAACGTAACCGATATATATTGCGATATGGATGGAAATTTTCCGAATCATTTCCCCGACCCTACCGTTCCCGAAAATCTCGTAAAACTTATTGCCCTTGTAAAAGAAAAAAAAGCCGATATTGGAATAGCTTACGATGGTGACGCCGACAGAATTGGCGTCATCTCCGACACGGGAGAAATACTTTGGGGAGATGAACTTCTTTTGCTCTTTTCAAGGTTTATTTTGCAGGAGAGTCCGGGTGCCACAATAATAGGGGAAGTCAAATGCTCTCAAAGACTCTATGACGAT
>JAUVKS010000191.1 GCA_030596145.1 Pseudomonadota bacterium
AGGAGGTTCAATTTTTTATATAAAGAGGTTTTTCCCATTCCGGAGCCCCTTCTCACGGACGTTCCTAAACTGCTCGGTATTGATGGGCGGAAGATGAGCAAATCTTACGAAAACTCGATCTATCTTGCCGACAAGGGGGATGTCCTGAAGGATAAAGTTGGCACCATGTTTACTGATCCCCAGAGGAAGCGAAGAAACGATCCGGGGAGACCTGGGCTGTGCAATGTCTTCGCATTTCATCAGATTTATTCGCCATCCGGTGACGTGGAGGAAATATCAACGGAATGTAAGAGGGCGGGCATAGGCTGTATTGACTGTAAGAAGCGCCTTGCTTCCAGGATATCGGAAAGAATGAAACCGGTTCATGATCGCCAGGACTACTACCGGAGTCACTTGAATGAAGTAAAGGAAATGATTGTTGAGGGAAATATCAAGGCCAGAAATATTGCACGCGTGACGATGGAAGAGGTGAGGGAAGCCGTAAAAATTTGAGGCACAAAGGCACAAAGTGATATTCCTTTTCTTCTTCCTTTGTGCCTCTATCACACACGCAGAGTTAAGCTAAAGTTTTCGCCTAAAGGTAAGGGGTTTTCTCTCATTCCCCGAATGGGACAATAACATGAGTTATGAAATCAAGCTTGATGTCTTTAAAGGCCCTCTGGATCTTTTGCTGTATCTCATCAAGAAGAACGAGATTAACATTTATGATATCCCCATCGCTTTTATCACGGAGCAGTACCTGGAGTATTTAGAGATCATTAAGTCTCTAAATCTTGATCTTGCTGGGGAGTATCTGGTGCTGGCCTCTACTCTGATCCACATAAAATCGAAGATGCTTCTACCAACTCAGAATGATGAAGAAGAAGATGAATTCGACCCTCGTGAGGATCTTGTAAAACAGCTTCTGGAATATCAGGCCTTTAAGGAAGTGTCCTTGAATCTGGATAAGAGGAGCTTGCTGGAAAGGGATGTCTTTAAGGCGGGGCACCTTCCCAGTAGAGAACTTGATGCGGAAGAACAGTCATTTGTGGAGGTTAGCGTATTCGAGCTTGTAGAAGCCTTTCGGGAAATAGTGTCCACCATGAAAGAAGAAGAGTTGTTGGAAATTGATGTCGAGAAGATGTCTCTGTCTGACAGAATAAACGAAATTATGGAGAGGCTCGCCAGGGAGAAGGATCTAACTTTTACAGATTTATTGGGGAAGGGGAAAGGTCGAAAGGGGGTAATATATACTTTCCTCGCGATTCTTGAACTAATGAAGTTGAGGATGATTAGGGCTTATCAGGTGGATTCCTTTGGAGTGATTAGGATATTTCTTGCGGTAGAAACATGAAAGACATGAAAGCAATAGTAGAGTCCCTCATATTTGTTTCTGAAGCTCCACTGACTGTTGACAAGATCAGGGAGGTTCTGGGGGAAGTTGAGAGAAAAGAGATAAGAGATGTTCTTTATGATCTCGTGAAGGAGTATGACGAGAGAAATGGCGGTTTTTGTCTTGAAGAGGTTGCAGGGGGATTTCAGTTCAGGACTAGGGATGATCTTGGTGTCTGGGTAAAAAAACTAAAAGGGGTAAAACCAATGATGCTTACCCCTGCTGCCATGGAGACCTTAGCGGTAGTTGCATACAGGCAACCGGTGGTGAAGTCGGAAATAGACAGGATAAGGGGCGTGGATGTTAGCGGGGCCCTGAAGGGATTGCTGGAAAAAAAACTGGTGAGAATGGTTGGGCGTAGGGATGTCCCCGGTAGGCCTATGCTGTATGGTACCACGAAAAGATTCCTTGAGGTATTTAATTTGAATGATCTCTCAGAGTTGCCGACACTGCGGGAACTGAGAGAATTAGGACAATAGGTTACAATGCAGGAACGTATTCAAAAAATAATTGCCAGCGCTGGCATCGTTTCCAGACGTATGGCCGAAAAGCTCATCAGCGAGGGCAGGGTGAGTGTGAATCATAGAGTGGTAACGCAACTGGGGGCTAAGGCGGATGCTCAAAAGGATGAGATACGGGTAGATGGGAAGTTAATATCTACAGAGATATCAAAAATATACTTGATGTTGAACAAACCGAGTGGGTATATTACATCCCTCAGGGATCCTCAGGGAAGACCGATAGTAACCGATTTACTACACGATGTATCTGAGAGGGTATTCCCTGTGGGAAGACTTGATTATGATTCGGAGGGGCTGTTGCTGATGACAAATGACGGCAGTTTTGCCCAGAAACTTCAGCATCCCAAGTTTACAATTCCAAAAACTTATATGGTTAAGGTTAGGGGGAATCTTACAAGGGGGGAGATTCGCACCATCGAAGAGGGGATAGAACTCAGTGATGGAAAATTTGTACCTTTTGATATTGAACTTGAAAAAATTAACAGGAAAAGCTGCTGGTGCAAGTTGACTATTTTTGAGGGGCGTAACAGAATTCTCAGAAGAGTATTTGAGTCGATAGGACATCCTGTCATAAGGCTCATAAGAATTGCCGTTTCGGATATCAATCTTGATGGTTTGGGAACGGGGGAATATAGATATTTACAGAAGAAAGAAGTTGGGAAATTATTCTCCTTGCCAGGATAATAGAAATCTGTCAAAAACATCTTGACTTTCATATTATAAAATGAATAATAATACTAAGTTGTTTCTTAATATGATGTAATAGTTTTATAGAGGGGGTATTATGAATAAATCTGGATTAATTGAGGCTTTAAGTAATAGAGAAAACCTTAGAGAAAAAAAGGCCGCAGATGTTGTCAATTTAATTTTCAAGAGTTTTGCCGATGAGCTTAAAAAGGGTGGAAGGATAGAGATCAGAGGTTTTGGAAGCTTTGTTGTAAGAGAGTATGGCGCTTATGTAGGAAGGAACCCAAAGACTGGAAGCAATATTAAGGTAACTGCAAAGAAATTACCCTTTTTTAAGGTAGGCAAGGAGCTTCGGGAAAGTGTTAATTCTAAAAAATAGAGCATTTTTCTAAAAGGAAATTGAGTTAACTTTTAAATAATTAGGGGTCATAGATTATGACCCCTTTTTTCGTCAACAGCCTGAATTTTTATGGATGATCAGCTTTTTACCACTTATAATTATGAAGTCAAAGATAAGAAACGCAAAATTCCGCCTGTCAATCTGATACTTTTTGTTATTACCATTCTAAGTACTCTTATTGCCGGTACCCTGCAGCAGGGAATAAATCCCTTTGAATCACCGGGGCATCTTTGGAAGGGGATACCCTTTTCCTTTACGTTGCTGCTGATATTGGGATGCCATGAGTTCGGCCACTATTTCATGTCCAAAAGGCATCATGTGGATGTAACCCTCCCCTATTTTATTCCAGCACCCTCCTTTATAGGAACGTTCGGGGCATTTATAAAGATGAAATCGCCGATAATGGATAGGAGGATTCTCCTCGATATAGGCGCAGCGGGTCCCCTTGCCGGAATCATTGTAGCTATCCCGGTCCTTTTTGTTGGTCTGGTTCTTTCTGAAATAGTGCCTGAAGCTGCCGGAGGTGGGGTACGTCTTGGCACCTCTATCCTTTTCTCTTTCATAAACTGGATTGTTCATGGTTCCATGCCGGAGAATACGAGCCTCGTTCTCCATCCGATAGCCTTTTCCGGCTGGATAGGACTGCTGGTCACCTCCTTGAATCTTATTCCTGTAGGACAGCTGGATGGAGGCCATATAGCATACGCGGTACTCGGCTTCAGGCAAAGGAGCGTGGCGAAGGTTATAATGGTTATTCTCCTGGTACTGGGGATTGCCGGCTGGAGCGGGTGGCTGGTATGGGCTGTCCTCCTCTATTTTATGGGCCTCAATCACCCGCCCGTTGTCTATGACCAGATACCCCTGGACAGAAAAAGGAAAGTGACAGGCTGGATCACCCGGGCTGT
>JAUVKS010000126.1 GCA_030596145.1 Pseudomonadota bacterium
GGGGAAAGGAGGTAAGGACCATGACAGCACCAAAAGGAGGATATTTCGGAAAGATTTTAGAGATTGATTTAACGAAACAAAAATATAAAACGCTTAAGATATCCGACGGGATGTATCGGAAATATATCGGCGGCGCGGGGATGGGAGACTATTTTTTGCTGAACAGGTTGAAAGCAAATCATGATCCCTATGCCGAAGATTCCTTTGTCTTTTTCGGTGTCGGGCCTCTCAACGGAACTTATTGCGTATCCACCAGGGTAAGTATTGTAAATAAAAGCCCGTACACTGGTCTTATGAGCCATGCGGAAGTTGGTGGTCATTTAGGAAATGAAATAAAATGGGCCGGCTGGGACGGTATTTTGATCAAAGGAAAATCAAGGAAACCAGTTTACCTCTATATAAAAGACGATAAGGTGGAATTCAGGAATGCCGGAAAGATATGGGGTAAAGATACGGCAGCGACTGATGAGATGATCCTGGAAGATTTGAAGGATCCTTATGTCAGGGTTGTATGTATCGGCCCTGCAGGAGAAAACGGTGTTCCATATGCAGCTCTTATCGTTGAACGATTCAGGGCCGCGGGCAGAACGGCTACCGGCGCCCTGATGGGTAATAAGAAATTAAAGGCTATTGCTGTCAGGGGAACAAAAGCTGTTCCAGTCGTGGATAACAAAAGATTCTATCCGGCAGCCGAGGCAGCGAAACAACTGGCCGTTGATAAAGAGGGCTGGCAGGGAATCAAAAGGTGGGGAACCGCCGGTCTTCTCGAACTGAAACACTGGGTCTCAGGTTCTCTGATTACAAAGAATTTTCAGACCACCTGGTATCCCGATATTGAATATATTGGAGCGGAAGAGGCCAATCGCACTTTCTGGAAAAGACACGTAGCCTGTCCCCACTGTCCTGTTCATTGTATGAAAGTTGGTGTCGTCCGTGGCGGAAAGTACGACGGATTGATCGCGGAAGGACCCGATTATGAAACAGGCGGTCTTTTGGGAAGTAATCTCGGTGTCTCGGATTTCGGTGAAATGATGGGAGGTATCGAGATGTGCGACGCCATGGGACTCGACGCAATTTCCACAGGCGGTTCTATTGTCTTCGCCATGGAATGTATTCAGCGCGGAGCTCTTACACCCGCCGATCTGGACTGTATTAATCTGGAGTGGGGCGATACAGATGCTATAGTCGAGATGATCAGGAAGATAGCCTATAAAGATGGCAAGGCCGGGAAGCTACTTGCCAAGGGCGTCAGGCAAATGGCAAAGGAGATCGGCAAGGGTTCTGAAGCTTACGCCTGCCATGTAAAGGGTAAAGAAATGGCCGCCCACGATCCGAGGGGCGATAAAAAGAGAGCTTACAGCTATGCCCTTGGAACATGCGGAGGCGACCATCATGAAGGAACAAGCCCCTCGACACTGGCAAGGTGGGCCATGCTGAATTCACTGGTTATGTGCTCCTTCGTGGGAGGATATCCCTGGAAGGGGGAAACACCGGGAGTTTTCGTCTCCATGCTAAATCCGCTTTGCGGGTGGAACATGACGGGTGATGAATACTGGACAACGGCAAAGCGTATCATCACCATGGAGAGATGTTTCAATGCAAGAGAGGGATTAAGCCGCAAAGACGATACCCTGCCGAAACGCTTCCTGATGGAAAAACTGCCGGAAGGTCCCAAAAAGGGCGCCGTTGTAACACCCGCAGAGATGAAAAAAATGCAGGATGAAGTTTATGCCTATTTCGGCTGGGATGACAACGGATTTCCCAAGGAAAAGACGCTGAAATCGCTCGGTCTTGGATATCTTATCAATGATGTGAGTAAGGCGAAGAAGGCCCTGTAAACCTCTTTGTTTTTCATGGCGGGAAGGAGTGACACATTTCCTTTCCGCCATTTCTTTATACGAACCATGAATATATCCCGAAGAGACTTGTTTCAGGTTATCATAAGCGGTATCGTATCCTTTGTCGTATTTTCCATATTCAAGATAACCGGCGCGAAGGCTCTGCCCCGTCCGCCAGGCTCACTCATTGAGGGTGAATTCCTGAAGTACTGTACCCGATGCTACAGATGCATAGACGTGTGCCCCACCGATGCACTTAAACCTGCCGGCATTTTTGACGGCATAACAAATTTAGGCACCCCTGTTCTCGACTGGAAAAAGTGCATCTTGTGTATGGAGTGTGTCAGAATATGTCCCACCGAAGCTATCAAGAAGGTTCCGAAAGAAGAGATAGATATCGGAAATGCAGTGATCAATCCGGACACATGTCTTTCCTGGCAGAAAAAGCGAAGGTGCAAGGATTGTTACAGGGCCTGTAAGTATGATGCTATCAGGCTGGAAAAGAAGCGATTTCCCGTCGTTATAGAGCAAAACTGCACAGGTTGCGGCGCTTGCGAGAAACGGTGCCCTGTGGAGCCCAAGGCAATTGTTGTCCATTACGACAAGATAAAACGATATAATCCCTCAGAAAACCGTTTCGTCTTCCGTCTTGAGGATCGGGTGGCACCTTACGAGTTTCCCCCGCCCAATTTCAAAACCTGGTTTGTTGAAAGAATAGAAAAATTGGCGAAACACTACAGCATTATCAAATGAGAAATCCGAAAGATATAAGTCCCGTACTGGTAGTTGGTGGTGGTGTAGCGGGTATTACAGCTTCCCTTGATCTGGCTGATGCCGGTCGCATGGTTCATTTAGTGGAAAGTACTGAACATTTGGGCGGCCAGGTTTCAAAACTGGACAAGCTCTATCCGACTGATCACTGTGCCTTCTGTCCCCTCTGGACGGATGTTAAAAAATGTATGGAACATTCTTTAATCACTGTCCATACCCTGTCTCACGTAAAAGAATTGAAGAAAGAAAGCGGTAAATACTCAGCCGTTATCCTGAAGAATCCCCGTTACATAGATGAAAAGAAGTGCGTCTTTTGCGGACGATGTGTGGAGGAATGCCCGGTCAATGCCATCCATTATGGCTGGGAACATTTATATCCTCCTTCCTGTTTTATTGATGAACCTTCATGTACGAAGTGCGGCAACTGCGCGGAGGTATGCCCGGCGGGGGCCATTAATATGGAGTTGAAGAAAGAAGAAATAAATCTTCTCGTAAGTGATGTCATATGGGCTACCGGTTTTAAAGAGGCCGATCTCCGTCACCTCAAGGAATACGGAAGCGGTACACACCCGGATATTATGACCTCTATGGAATTTGAAAACTGGACGGCAGAAGGAGGAATCAATAAAGGGAAAATAGTTAAAAGATCGGATCACTCCGTGCCTCAAAACATTGCTTTCATTCAGTGCGCTGGAGCGAGGGATCTGAGGATGATCCCTTCCTGCTCGGCCGTATGCTGCATGCATGCCCTCAAGCAGGCCGGGTGGGTGAAAAGAAGAAATCGAATGATCGATTGTTATATCTTTTATACCGATTTACGAACGGTGGGGAGGGATTATTACAGATATTCCCTGAGCGAATTTGAAGGCACGAAGATCAAACTTATCAGGGGAAAACCGGGATTGATTCATCCCCTGCCCGGTGGTGATGGGATCGCGGTGCAATTTGAAAATACCCTAACCAGAAAAAGAGAGATCCGAAAATTTGACATGGTTGTATTGAACGGGAATATTCAACCTTCCCTGATTCAGTACCGTCCGGGACAGGATGAAAAGACAGCGATTCCCCCCATGGATAAAGAAGGCTTTTTTAATACAAAATCAGATGAGACTTCTAATTTTGCATGCGGTTTTGGTCTGGCACCGGCAGATGTTGCCGAGTCCGTTATCCAGGCGTCCGCCGCCGCAATGAGAGTTCTGAATAAAGAATCTGATCAGCGGTAGAATGGAATATGGCGAATATATGTGTTTTTCTATGCAAGTGTTTCGGAGAAATTGATAATACAATCGATTTTAATTTTCTCAGGAAGGAATTATCAAAAGATACTTCTGTTTCTTCATTATCGATTGTCGACTCCCTCTGTCTCGAAACGGATATAGAGAAGGTTGCTTTTCAAATAAAGGAAACCCACGCCGATAAGGTATTAATCGCTGCCTGTTCGACTCTATCGAGAGGCAATCTTCCCGTCGATTCTCTTATCAAAGAGGGAATAGAACGTTACAAAATCGGCCTGGTTGATATAAGGGAAGGATGTGCCTGGATTCACGGCGATGATCCTGAAGGTGCCGCAAAAAAAGCAAAAGATCTCATAAATATGGGCCTCGCTGCCCTTCGATACAGAGAAGCATCCGAAGATATGTGTGTACCCGTTCATCCGGATGCCCTGATAATAGGCGCTGGTCCAGCGGGTCTCGCCGCCGCCATATCACTGGGAAAAATGGGGTTTAAGGTTAACATCCTCGAAAGGGCAAATGCCCCCGGCGGAATGCTGAGATTGATTTCACAATTGTATCCGACCGGCGAAGATGCAGCGAATAAACTGAACCCTTATATTGACGAGGTCGAAAACAATCCCCTCATCACATTTTATCCCCAATCAAAAATTTCCTCCATTGAGGGGTATGCTGGCAATTTCACCGTTCAATTTTCATCTCAGGGAAAAGATAATTCTATTCAATCAGGGATTATCATCATTGCAACGGGTGCGAAGATATTTTTCCCTACAGGTCTCTATCGCTATGGCGAAATCGGGAATGTAATCACGCAGATGGAGCTTGAAAGACAATTTCTTAAAGGATCATTTGATGCGAAAACCCCCGTCTTTATTCAGTGTACCGGCGCGAGAAATGAAGAAAGGCCGTATTGTTCGACCATCTGCTGTCCCGCCAGTCTTAAAAATGCCATGAGACTGGCAGAGGAAGAGCCGGGGTCAGAGGTGTTCATTCTCCACCGGGGAATTATGATGCCTGGAAATATCTTGGAAGAATATTACAGGGATGCCCTCTCAAGGGGTATACAGTTTATTCTCTTTGAAGAAGAACGACCTCCCCGGATCGTGGGTGATGACCATGTTGAACATGTAGAAGTATATGACGCGGTAAACGGCATTACACGGAAGATCGAGACAGATCTGGTGGTTTTGAGTACCCCCCTTGTTCCAAGCCTCGACAACGCTAGGCTGGCTCAGATGCTGGGCATTGAAGTTGACCGTTACGGATTCTTCCCGGAGAGCTATCCGATGCACCCCCTGGAGACGAAGATGGACGGTGTCTTCATCTGCGGCTCTGCGAGATGGCCCGTTGCTTCAGATCAGGCGATATTACAGGGAAAAGCGGCAGCCATGAAGGCCGTTTCGTATTTAAGGCAGAGTGAAATTGCCGCATCCACACTCAGCCGGGTTCCCGGTCCGAAATCAGGCCACGCCCGGGTTGTTTCCGACTTCTGTACGGGTTGCGGAAACTGTGTTGCCGCCTGTCTCTTCGATGCATGCCATCTTGAAAAAACAGAGGGCAGATATATCAGCAAAGTCGATATGATGAGATGCAAGGCATGCGGAAACTGCGTTTCCGTGTGTCCCAACGGGAGTATACAGATACCGGAACATAATTACCACATGGTTGGAGAAATGATAAAAAGAGCGTTTTAGCAAAATGTCAAATGTCAAAAAACTTTTTTTGTCATTGGGGCTTTGGGATTTGTCATTAATATTTATTTGTTTATCAATACCGAAGCAGAACGCAGATAATAATGCGAGAGGTTAAAATGAACCAGCCCAGAATCCTGGTTATTGCCTGCAAGTGGTGCGGCCTTATCGGAGCTGATGCCGCCGGGAAGAAGAGGGTTTCCCTCCCTGTCCGGTTTCGTGTCATTCCGGTGGAATGCGCTGCCCTTGTTGAAACCGATGCAATTATAAGGGCGCTGGCCAGCGGAATTGATGGCGTGGCCGTCCTGGGGTGTCACATAGGAGGATGCCGATACAACAATGCAAATCATGCTTCTATAAAACGTTTTGAGCTTCTTAAAGATCTTCTGGACACAACAGGGATAGGGGGGAAAAGATTGTTGCTGAGTTTTGGAACTGCCCATGAATACCACCAGTTCGAAGAGATAATCAAAAATTTCTTTGACGAGCTAACCACACTGCCTTCCGTAGATCCATGGTTGTCGCCGTTTGGAGTGATAA
>JAUVKS010000175.1 GCA_030596145.1 Pseudomonadota bacterium
ATCGTACATCGGATAGATGCACCACTGATCGCCCGTTCGATAGTGAGACTCTTTTTTGATTCGGTAGATGATGGGATCTCGCATGGTGATATTGGGAGATGTCATGTCAATCCTGGCCCGAAGTACATGGGTCCCTTCCTCAAACTCCCCGGCCCGCATGCGTTCGAACAAATCCAGGTTTTCTTCCACCGATCTGTTGCGATAGGGGCTTTCCTTGCCCGGTATGGTAAAGGCGCCCCGGTACTCTCGAATCTCTTCCATGTTCAAGCTGCAAACGTAGGCCTTGCCTTCCTTGATTAACTGCAAGGCATACTGGTACAGTTTTTCATAGTAATCAGAGGCATAATACAAGCGGTCTTGCCAGTCAAAACCCAGCCATTTCACGTCTCGAATAATCGAATCCACATATTCCATGCTTTCCCCGGTTGGATCCGTGTCATCCAGACGCAAATTACAGGTAGTTCCATATTGGTCGGCAATACCAAAATTGAGGCAGATGGACTTGGCATGTCCGATATGGAGGTATCCATTCGGTTCGGGCGGAAATCGGGTGACCACACGCCCTTGATGTTTGTTGGTTTTCAAGTCGTCCTTGATAATATCCCTGATAAAATCAGATGGGAGCGATGAATTGGTTTGGTCCATATATCTAATTTCCTTTCTCCTAATCTACGCCAATATAAAAGGTTCACTCCGATAATCCATGAAATTCATGAAAACTAATCTGCTTTGTCTTCCCACCTGTGTTATATTTACTTTGAAACCTTTTTCAAGGGTTTCAACCTACCCTTTTGGGGCCAGATAGTCATTGAGATAATCAATGATTCCTTCCTCTTTTCCAAAATAGAAATGATCGGCTCCATTCACGATCTCAAGCCTGCAACCTATCTCTTCTGTAATTTTCTTCAAGCGATCGATTGGACAGAATTGATCTCTGTCTCCACAGATAACAAGACCAACTTTCTCTTTAAGGCCGGAAAAATCGAAATCGAGAAAATCTATCGGGGGCGATACCATGATTACACCGGAAAGAAAATCCTGATCGGCAATCAGCCTTGTATTGATCCACGCACCGAAAGAATAACCAGCAAGAAAAATATCATTTTTGCCTTTCTCTGAAAGAAAATCTATTGCTCCCTTCACATCCTCCTGCTCACCAACACCATTATCATAAATACCCTCGCTTCGTCCCGCACCCCTAAAATTGAACCTCAGCGTTGAAAACCCGTTTTGATGAAACACCGAACCCAGGGCAAACACTACGTTGTTTCTCATGCTTCCACCCATCATAGGATGAGGATGCGTGATAACCACACCCTTTGGCCCATCACAGGAAGCATAAAGACCTTCGATACTGAACTTATCACTCCTAAATAATATCCGTTCTTCGTTCATCTCGGCCACATCCTAAGGGGGTTTCTCAAACAACTCACGCAGGCACCATATGTTCAACGCGTGAAAATGTCAAGACTCCCCGCGAGCCAGTCCTTTCAAATATTCATCCCACTCAACAGGTAGAAGATATTTCTTTTTATTGTTACAATCCTTGCATGCTGGAACAAGATTACCCTTAGTGCTTTTCCCGCCTCTAACAAGGGGGACGATATGATCCATGGTTAATTTTCCTGGATCAAATTGTTGGCCGCAGTAATAACAAATCCCTTTAGATATCTTTCTTTGCCACCATGCAGATTGTCTGAGTTTACGGGCTCGTTGCTTCTGGCGATTTATTTCTACTTTGTCTGTTTCAGTATCAAAGAAAATTGTTTTCTCTCCTATCATTTTACAACTTCCAAGAAATCTGCAGTTCGCCGGCAGCGGGCGAGAAATGCGACCCCGATTTAGGCATCAACTTTTCAGATGGCAAGCAACATAATGCCCGCCACCTCTATCTATCAGCTTCGGCTCAACTTCATCACAAATATCCATCTTCCTGGGACATCGAGGATGGAAAGAACATCCGGCGGGTGGATCAGTCGGGCTGGGAACATCTCCACTGAGAATGATTCTTTCTCTTTTCCTTTCTGGATCTGGAACCGGCACGGCAGAAAGGAGTACCCTGGCATAAGGATGAAGGGGATTTCCATAAAATGTCTTCCTTTCCGCAAGTTCTACTATCTTTCCGAGATACATAACGGCAATCCTGTCACTCACATGTTCAACCACGCTGAGATCGTGACTTACAAAGAGGTAGGTCAAATCAAAATCCCTCTGCAGATCCCTCAACAGATTCAATATCTGGGCCTGTATAGAGACGTCAAGTGCCGAAACCGGCTCATCTGCAATAATAAGTTTGGGCCTGAGGGCTATGGCTCTCGCTATCCCTATGCGCTGTCTCTGACCACCGCTAAACTCGTGGGGATACCTGCCCATCTGTTCCCTGCTCAGCCCCACCACTTCCATCAACCTGGCTACTTCATCCTCTTTCTCTTTTCCACTGGCCAGTTTATGTACAATAAAAGGCTCTCCAATAATGTTACCGGCACTTTTTCTCGGGTTTAGTGATGAATATGGATCCTGGAATATTAATTGTACCTTCCGACTATAGCCTTTCAGATTCTTGCCGGAATACTCAAGAATATCTTTACCTTCAAAAAAAATCTTACCATCGGTCGGGTCTTCGAGTCCCATGATAAGCCTTCCAAGAGTCGTCTTACCACAACCGCTTTCACCAACAAGGCCCAGGGTCTCCCCCCTGAAAATCTGCAGATCCACCCCGTCCACGGCCTTCACCATACCACGACGTCCCGACAGAAATCCGCCCTGCACGGTAAAATATTTTTTTAATCCTCTAATATCCAGTAGAACGCTTCGCATAACCATTCCAAAGTTATATGTGGGTAGGGCATGGGTCTACACACACAGTGCCTAAAGTTTGATGCGTTCGTAAAAAGTCGAATTTCTACCCTTTTTGTCATTCCCGTGAAAACGGGAATCCAGTTTTTTCAAGTGGTTATCCCTCTATGGATTCCCGCCTACGCGGGAATGACAGACTTTTTACGAGTTCATCAAAGTGTGAAGTGAACTAAATCTTGTTGTTTGAACTGGTACCAACATCTGCGCAAAAAACGTAGATGTTGTGGATAAAGACCTCGCTACACGTACTTCCAACACCTAACCATATGACCCGGGAATTTCTCTATGAGCTGCGGTTCTTTTTCCCTGCACAGTCCCATTACACTGGAACATCTATCCTGAAAACTGCACCCAGTTGGAAGTTCATACAGACTCGGGACAACACCCGGTATTGTCTTCAGGTATCCACCTGTCCCTTTCGGAATAGATTCCATAAGGCCTGTCGTATAGGGATGGAGAGGTTCTGAAAAAAGGCCACTAACATTACAATACTCCACCACCTTGCCTGCATACATCACGCAAGCATTTTGAGCCGCCTCAGCAATGACCCCAAGGTCATGGGTTATCATAACCACCGATGTCCCTACTTCTCCCTTCAGTTCATTGATAAGCTCGATTATCTGGGCCTGTATCGTCACATCGAGCGCGGTTGTGGGCTCATCCGCCAGCATCAGCCGGGGATTGCAGGAAATCGCCATCGCGATCATCACCCTCTGGCGCATGCCGCCGCTCATCTGATGTGGATAATCCATGATCCTGTCTCCCGGAGAGTGCATCCCCACGAGCCTGAGCATCTCCACAGCCCGATCCATGGCATCCTTTCCGGAAAGCCCGAGGTGCAATCTTATCGCCTCGGCGATCTGATCCCCTACTCTAAAAACCGGATTCAGAGAGGTCATCGGTTCCTGAAAAATCATCGAAATATCTCTTCCCCTGATACTTCGCATCTCCTCCTCTTTCAGACGAACAAGATCGATACCATCAATAATAATGCTGCCCGAAACAATCCTGCCCGGCGGCATCGGTATCAATCTCATGATCGAGAGAGCAAGAACAGTCTTCCCGCAGCCTGACTCACCCACAATGCCAAGGGTATCTCTTTCATTGACCGCGAGATCCACACCGTCAACGGCCCTGACTGTACCGTTCTCAGTCTCAAAATATGTTCTTAGGTCTTTTATTTCAAGAAGTGGTTGCATGTTGTAGCGCAGGGCTTTAGCCCTGCCTTTCACTCGAAAGATTTCTCATGAACTGTACCAGAAGCCTCACACCGACACCTGATGCCCCCTTCGGTATATAGGGCTTATCCTTGCTTAACCACGCAGGACCCGCAATATCGAGATGCACCCAGGGATAATCACCAACGAACTTGCTCAGAAAAGCAGCGGCCGTTATGGTCCCCCCTGCCCTTCCCCCTGTATTCTTGAGATCGGCCACATCGCTCTTTATCAATTCATGATACTCTTCCCATAGTGGAAGCTCCCACAACCTCTCACCAGTGGCCTCTGC
>JAUVKS010000168.1 GCA_030596145.1 Pseudomonadota bacterium
CACGGAAAAGATTTTTCAAGTAATTTCTCTTACTGATTTTTCCTTAAAAAATGAATTTGGTCTAAAAGAACCAAAGATTGCTGTGGTTGGGCTGAATCCGCACGCAGGCGAGTCCGGGATGTTTGGTAATGAGGAGGAGCAGGTCATAACACCCGCTATAGAAATGGCCAGGGAAAAGGGCATAATGGCCAAAGGACCCTATCCCCCGGACACGGTGTTTTATCAGGCTATCAATGGGAAATTCGACGCTGTAGTCTGCCAGTACCATGACCAGGGGCTGATCCCCTTTAAGCTTATTCATTTCAGGGACGGGGTCAACCTGACCTTAGGTCTTCCAATAATCAGGACTTCAGTAGATCACGGAACGGCATATGACTTGGCTGGTACCGGAAAGGCGGATTGCGCCAGTCTTGAGGCAGCAATCAGGCTCGCATCGAAGATAGTGGTGAATCGAATGAGGCACGTGGCAGGCGCCGGATCAAAAGCATCATTTTCAACGGTGATACTTTCATGTTGAGCAATCACCTGGGTTGCATTGTCATCAATAAGCCTGAGTGTTTTTTTTCAGGGAGTGTAGAATGAATGTTGGAATCGGCTGGTGTAACGAGAAAAATGCTTTTTTGGCAGGAAAAAAAGTAGCTCAAAATGCAATAGAAAACGGCAGACTTTTTAGGTATGATTTTGTGATTGCCTTTTGCAGTGGACAGCTTGATCATGATGATTTTTTCAAAGGAGTTCAATCAGTTGTTGGGACTGAAGTCCCGGTGATTGGAGGTTCGGCTATAGGGATAATTACTAATGATTATTTATCATATGAAGGTTATCCGGCAGGTATTGCAATAATACAGTCTGATAATTTCCAGCACAAGGTTGCCGTAGCAGGTAATTTAGATGAAGATGAAAAAACAGCCGGAAGCAGGTTGGCGGAAAAATTGGCAGATGAGCTGAAAGGAAAACTTTTATTGTTGTTTTATGATTCTGTTAAAACTCCTGCAACCGAGGAAGCCCCGCCGGTTTTAAACGCCTCCTCACCTTTAATCGAAGGAATAGAAAAAAACTTAATATCAACTATGCCTATTATAGGCGCCGGGTTAATTGGTGATTATGACTTTGGTCCCACAAAACAGTTTTGCGGTTCCTGCGTTGACAGTCAATGTGCTGTAGGCGCTATGTTAAGCGGCGATTTCACGCCCTATTTTCGGATTATGCATGGGTGCAGCCCTTTAAACGGTGTTTATCATAAAATTACAAAAATAAAGGGCTCGGCTATTTACGAACTGGATGGCAAGCCAGTTGTTGAAATGATTGATGCATTATATGGGAATAAGGATTGGCGTAAGCAATATCCCGTTGATCTTTTAACAATAGGTATAAACTATGGGAGAAAATTTGACGAGCCTGAAGAGGCTAATTATGTCAACAGGCTGATCATGGGAGCGCTACCTGACGGCCAAGGCATAAATATTTTTGAACCGGACCTGGCTCCAGGGCTTGAAATACAGTTTATGCTGAGAGATAGTTCAAAAATGATAAAGTCGGCGAGGCGAAATTCCGACAAAATTATGGAGCAAATAAGATCAGATGGAAAAAAGGCTCTTTTCGGAATATATATTGACTGTGCAGGACGTACAGCAGGGCAATCAAATACTATAACTGAGGAAGCTATAGAGGTTCAGAAAGTATTTAACGAAAATCAAACACCACTTATTGGTTTCTATTCAGGGGTTGAAGTTGCTCCTCTTGTTCAAAAAAGCAGGGGGCTTGACTGGACGGGTGTCTTGTTAATTCTTGCAGAGTGATAAAAGATATGGCTGAGGAGAATAAAGGTTTGGAAAAAAGACTGCCAGGGCTAAAAAGACTTTTTGAAGAATCAAAAGATAAAGCTATATATTATCAAAGAATCGCAGAAAAAACCGGAAAAAGTCGTTTAAGAGAAATAAACCAGTTGTCAAAACTCATTATTGAGAATAAGCATACAATGGAGGCTCTGGCAAGATCGGAAAAACTTTTAAAGGATTCATTTAATGCCATTTCCGATCTTTTGACAGTTCAAGACAGAAGCCTGCGAGTTCTTATCAGCAACTGGCACGGCTATGATTACATTCCACCAGAAGAACGTTTGAGTCATCCATACTGCTATCAGGCGTACATGAATCGTGATGCGCCATGTGAACCCTGTCACGCTATGGAAGTCTTTGAAACCGGGGAGCACAAGAGGATTGAAAAAACGGATACTGCAAACGGGATAACAAAGGAAATAAATATTTACCCTGTCTTGGACGAAGCCGTTAATGTGGTAGCGGTGATAGTAAATATTCGCGACATAACTGAACTGAAGCAGGCGGAGAAAAAAAAGAAAAGACTTGAAGAGCAACTCTCTCAAGCCCAGAAGATGGAAGTTCTCGGCACTCTTGCAGGAGAAGTGGCTCACGATCTTAACAATGTCTTATCAGGCATCGTAAGTTATCCTGATTTGTTATTGATGCAAATCCCTGATGACAGTCCTTTAAGAAAAGCACTATTAACCATAAAAGAATCAGGGAATAAGGCCTCGGCAATTGTCCAGGATTTGCTGACCCTGACAAGAAGAGGCGTACCTGTTAAAGAAGTTGTAAATTTAAATGAAATTATTAATGAATATCAGAAAAGCCCTGAATATGAAAATCTACGATCATTTCATCCACATATAGAAACGGAGACCAAGCTTGAAACAGATCTATTAAATATCACAGGCTCTCCAATTCATCTTTCCAAGACCATTATGAATTTAATTTCAAATGCAGCAGAAGCTATATATGAAGCGGGAAAAATTACCATATCAACAGAAAATCTGTATATTGACAGACCTGTCAGCGGTTATGACTATGTGGAGGAAGGAGATTATGTTGCTCTTATTGTTTCTGATACCGGGACCGGCATCTCTGATGAGGATATAGGAAAAATATTTGAACCTTTTTACACGGAAAAGAAAATGGGAAGAAGCGGTACAGGATTGGGCATGGCTGTAGTATGGGGCACAGTAAAAGACCATAATGGATATATTGATATTCAAAGTACCCCTGGAAATGGAACTACGTTCATTCTCTATTTCCCCATAACCAGGCAAAAACCTGCGGAAAACGATACTGCTTTTTCAATTCAGGACTATGTGAGCAAAGGAGAGTCAATATTGGTGGTGGATGATGTTAAACAACAAAGAGAGATTGCATCCACGATCCTAAAAGAATTGGGGTATAGTGTCGCGACAGTTTCAAGTGGAGAAAAAGCAGTTGAATATCTGAGTAATAATTCTGTGGATTTACTGGTGTTAGACATGATCATGGAGCCCGGCATAGATGGCCTTGATACATACAAGCAGATACTTAAACTGCATTCACGGCAGAAAGCAATCATCACAAGCGGATTTTCTGAAACAGAGCGTGTTAAAAAAGCACACGAACTGGGTGTGGGTCAATATATCAAGAAACCATATACTCTTGAAAAGATTGGGATAGCTGTAAGAACTGAGTTAGACAAAGAATAAAGAGATAAAGAGAGTTAAGGGACTGGGGGGTCATGGAGAAGAGTCAGGGGCAGCAGAGCGGCACCTTCAGCCAGGGGCGGTGGAGGATTTTCCCTACACTAGCTGGGTGTCCGGGCAGGTCGCTCTTCCTGCGAATTGTGTGATGTTTTCCCCTCGGGATAAATTTTTTCCGGTTTTGGGCAGTTTAGTCGGCCTTTCTTGTATGATATAAGAGAAGAGCCTGTCACGACCAGGATGGTGATCTTCCGGCACGGCGATTGCAGTTGATTTGTGGAGTAGCAAGGGCCTTCAGGGCGGATAGGTAGGATATGGCTGAGATACCTCCCCCTGGGAGGTGTAATGAATGCATGCCGGAAATTCATGTAGTATAGACAACTATTAATATTTTTTTGAAAAGGAGAAAAATTATGATACACGGGAAGTTGTTGTTTGTAGCGGTTGTTTTCGCAGTATTCGTTTCATCACAGGTCACGTGGGCCGATCCACCGGATCACGTAAATTTGCCGGACCAGGCTGCGGCGCACCAGAATAACGAAGAAACACCGGTGATGGACCAGGCTGCACAGGGTGCCACCAAGCATGAGCGCAAACTCAAGCCAGGGTCGAGAAGCGGTCTCATCAAGACCAATAACCACGTCTATTATTGCGACGATGACAATCTCTCCATCAGTGTGGTTCTGCCACATAGTCTTAAGGCCTATTGGGAAGGGGACGCGGATGCGTATCTCGTCATTCAGATACATGGGGATGCGTCTCCTGATGACGTAGCAATGGTTCCCCTGAAGCTGGATCCTCCTCCAACCCACCCCACTCCCCAAGAAGCCGAGGAGCATCAGCAGCACATCATTCAGAATTTTGATCTTACTGACTTAACTGACTTCGAATGTGAAAATTTAGAAGGGGATTACCAAATTGCCCTGATTCTCACAAAGCCCGAGCGTAGTCCGTTAATGATCGAGGGCTGGTACAACGGGTTTCAGGGACTGGTTGCCGTCTCCAGGATCAGTTTCGCTGTGTCGGAAAGCGATGAAGACACCGACGGCAATGGAGAGTTTAACAACGACAGTAATGGTG
>JAUVKS010000177.1 GCA_030596145.1 Pseudomonadota bacterium
TCAGGTAGGATTTGTCCAGATAGATGACGATGTTGAAATAGGGGCTAATACCGCCATAGACCGTGGGACACTGGGAAAAACCTGGATAAAAAAGGGAGTTAAGATCGATAATTTGGTTCAGATCGCCCATAACGTTGTAATCGGCGAGAATTCCATCATTGTGGCACAGGTTGGAATTTCCGGCAGTACGACATTAGGGAAAAGTGTAATGCTTGTAGGTCAGGCAGGCCTGGTTGGGCATCTTGATATCGGCGACAATGTCATGGTCGGAGCGCAGGCAGGTGTCCCCGAAGATATTCCACCGAACCAGGTAGTATCGGGATCTCCCCACATGCCACACCGCAGTTGGTTACGGACACAGGCACATCTTCCTAAATTGCCTGAAATGCGAAAAACCATGGCCTCTCTTCTGAAGAGGGTCGAAGAAACAGAAAAAGGATTAAAGGTCAAAGGTTAAAGGAAATTATGAATATTCATTCCACAGCTATTGTATCCCCTGATGCGCATTTGGGAGAAGGTATCAAGATAGGACCCTATACCATTGTTGGCCCTGATGTAACCATAGGGGAAAACACGGTCATCGGTCCCCACGTAGTCATAGAACCCCATACGGATATAGGAGAAAACTGCCGCATTTTTCAATTCAGCTCGCTTGGTGGTATCCCACAGGATCTGAAATTCGATGGGGACGAATCCAGGGTCATCATAGGGAACAACAACACAATCAGAGAATATGTCACGATAAATAGGGCAACATCTGCTGATATTGGAACAACCATAATAGGCGACAACAATTTCTTGATGGCATATTCTCATATCGCCCACAATTGTAAATTGGGAAACAACATCGTCATGGCCAATGCCGTCAATTTAGCCGGTCACATACACATCGAAGATTACGCTATAATCGGCGGCCTGACCGGGATTCACCAGTTCACCCGCATAGGCTGCCATTGTATGATTGGCGGTGCATCTGCTGTCACGAAGGACGTTCCTCCTTATGTATTGGCAGCAGGCAATTACGCAAAGGTGCACGGGCTCAATCTGATCGGGCTCAAGCGAAGGGATTTCAGCAAAGAAACCATCCGAACACTGAAAAAGGTTTACACGATAATATTCAGATCATCACTGTTACTTTCGGAGGCACTAAAAAGAACAATGGAAGAGGTTGAAGACATTCCGGAGGTAAAACACTTCATTGACTTTATACAAAAATCCGAGAGAGGGATATGTAGGTAAGTTGTAACTACTCAGGTATTTAGGTTTAAGACCGAGGTCTGAAGTATTTACATTCCTTGTCCCTGTTGGCCTTCCACCTTCGGCCTATCCACCTGAAGAGTTACCTTTAAACTTCAAAAAGGAACAGATGAAAAAGATAAAAGTCGGCGTGGTAGGCATAGGACATCTGGGAAACTACCACCTGCAAAAATATCAAAAATTGCCGAACAGCGAAATAGTCGGTGTGGCTGACATAGTGGAAGAACGTACACTTTCAGCCGCGGAGAAATACGACTGCGATACCTTCCTTGATCACCGTGATTTTATAGGAAAGGTCGACGCGGTGAGTATCGCCGTTCCAACCCTATCGCATTACAGAGTAGCAAAAGACTTCCTTGAATCAGGGGTTGACGTCCTTCTTGAAAAACCCATCACGGAAACACTGGAAGAGGCGGATGAGCTTGTTGCAATTGCCGACAAAATGGGGGCAATTTTACAAATAGGATTCGTTGAGAGATTCAACCCGGCCATAGTCGCCCTGAACACGGTCATAGGAAATCCCCTTTTCATTGAATCCCACCGTCTTCATCCCTTCGGGGAGCGTGGGACGGATGTTGACGTCATCCTGGATCTGATGATTCACGACCTCGACATTATACTCCATTTTGTGAAATCCCCCGTGACGGACGTGGAAGCCGTTGGCGTATCTGTCTTATCGAACAAAGTTGATATAGCCAACGTCAGGATTACATTCCAAAACGGATGCGTGGCAAATATCACCGCCAGCAGGATAACAAGTAAAAAATTGCAAAAGATAAGATTCTTCGGAGTCGAAGGATATCATTCCGTTAATTATAGAAAAAGGGAACTGGTATCGCTCGGCAGAAAGAATGGAACAAACGGCCGGATAGAAATAGTTCCGAATAACATAGAAGTAAAAGAACATGATCCTCTGGAAGAGGAAATAAGATCTTTTCTCGATTCTATTGTCAGAAGGACGTCTCCATTAGTTTCAGGAAAGGATGGGAGGGAATCACTGAAGCTGGCCCTACACATTATTGAAAAAATGAGGACTGGTGAGGAATTCATACAATGATACCGATGGTCGATCTTCAAAGACAGTACAAAATCCTCAAGACCGACATTGATGCGGCAATTACTGAAGTATTAAATGATTGCCGATTCATACTGGGGCCAAACGTCTCCGAACTTGAAAAAGATATAGCAGCATACCACAAAGTCCCTTTTGCCATAGGCGTGGCCAACGGGACGGACGCCCTTCTCCTCGCCCTGAAAGCATGTGGAATCAAGGAGGGAGATGAGGTTATCACCACACCCTTTACCTTTATTGCAACGGCGGAGGTCATATCTCAGTTGAATGCCATTCCTGTTTTCGTGGACATCGTCCCCGAAACGTTCAACATCGACCCTGAAGAGTTAAAGAAAAAAATAACCAGAAAGACTAAGGCTGTCATACCGGTTCATCTCTTCGGCCATCCCGCAAAAATGGATCCTATAGTCAATCTGTGTCAAAAGTACAATATCAAGATAATCGAGGACTGTGCCCAGGCCTTCGGCGCTGAATACAATGGTAAGAAAGTGGGAACCATCGGGGATTGCGGGTGTTTCAGTTTCTTCCCGAGTAAAAATCTTGCCTGTTACGGCGATGGAGGAATGGTCATCACCAAAGATAAGGATATTGCCGAACAAATAAGACTTCTACGAAATCACGGAAGCGCCATCAAGTACTACCATAACGCCATCGGTTACAACAGCAGGCTCGACGAAATACAGGCAGCCATAGTCCGGGTAAAATTGAGAAAGATAGATGAATTCAATGAATCACGCAGAACAAACGCCAACCTTTACAGGTCATGCATAAAGAGAGATGACGTTATCCTCCCCACAGAGTCTACCGAATGCAGGCATGTATATCACCAGTTCACCATCAGATCGAAAAAAAGAAATAATATGATGGATTCCCTGAAAAGAAACGACATATCATCCGCTATTTATTACCCCCTTCCCCTCCACAAGCAGGAGGTATTTGCAGGTCAAAGAACGATCAGCGGTGAACTGCCTGTCAGTGAAGAGTGCGCCGCCGAAGTGCTTTCCCTCCCGATGTTCCCGGAACTGAGAAAAGATGAAATCCAGCATATCAGTGATGTGATAAACAATGCTTCCTGAAACAACAACGGATTTTAAAAAGATAATGATCGTTGCGGGGGAGGCATCCGGAGACCTCCACGGTTCCAACCTGGTAAAGGAGATTCACAACATAGACCCTTCCATTAGATTCTATGGAATCGGAGGCAAAAAACTGAAAGAGGCGGGAGTCAAACTTATTGCCAGTTCATCCGATATGGCGGTGGTCGGACTTACGGAAGTCGTTTTCAAGCTAAAATTTATCCTGAAGGTCATGGGCCTATTGAAAAAGTCCCTGCGAGAGGATAAACCCGACCTCCTGATACTGATTGACTATCCTGATTTTAATCTTCCCCTGGCGAAAGCGGCCAGAAAAAATGGAGTCAAAGTATTTTACTACATAAGCCCCCAAGTATGGGCGTGGAGAAGAAAGAGGATCAAACATATCGAGAAGGTAGTCGACAGGATGGCGGTCATCCTTCCTTTTGAAAGAGATATCTACGATAAATCGAACTTAGATGTAAGCTTTGTTGGCCACCCTCTCCTTGATGTGGTAAAAAGAAAATATTCCAGGGAAGAGGCCCTGAACAAATTCGACCTTGAAGAAGGATTGACGACGGTAGGAATCCTCCCTGGCAGCAGAAAATCGGAGGTAAACAAGCTTCTACCTGAAATGCTCAAAGCGGTGGAAATTCTTGAAGATAAATTTCCCGATCTTCAGTTTGTGCTTCCTTTGGCCGACACGCTAAACAGTGATTTTGTGTTAAGAATAATTAATCAATATCATGTAAAGGTCAAAGTAATTCGTGATAATATTTATGACGTACTAAGTATATCAGACATCGCCATGGTTGCCTCGGGAACGGCTACTCTGGAAACGGCCCTTATGGAAACTCCAATGATCATCATATACAAGATCTCTACCCTTTCTTATTATATAGGAAAGGTGCTCATCAATGTAAACAA